>JAPLLF010000996.1 GCA_026387715.1 Pseudomonadota bacterium | reverse complement strand
GTTCGTGAGGCGTGGTCCGTGCGCGAGTTGCAGCGACAGATTGCGGCGCAGCTCTTCGAGCGCCTCGCCAGGAACAAGTCTCCCGAGCAGGTTCGGACACTCGCTGAATCCGGCCAGAACGTCGCGAGGCCAAGCGATGTGATCAAGGATCCGTTCGTTCTTGAGTTCCTCGACCTTCGCGAACGTCGGGACTATCAAGAGCGCGATCTCGAGCAGGCGATCATCGACCGCCTCGAGACCTTCATGCTCGAGTTCGGCAAGGGCTTCTGCTTCGTCGGGCGGCAGAAACGACTGACGATCGAGGGCGATCATTTCTACGTCGACCTCGTCTTCTACAACCGCCTGCTTCGCTGCTTCGTACTCATCGATCTCAAGCTCGAGAAGCTCACACATGGCGACCTCGGCCAGATGATGATGTACGTGAACTACTTCGACCGAACGCAACGCGCCGATCACGAAGCCAAGACTGTAGGCATCGTCCTCTGCTCGGATGTGAACCAGGCGATGGTGAAGATCACGCTTCCCGAGGACAACGACCAGATTCTCGCTGCGACATACCAGCTGTACCTTCCGAGCGAAGCGGAGCTGCAAGCCGAACTTGCGAAAGATCGCGCCGAGGTGGAGCAGCAACTTCGACTCTCACTCGATGACGGGGCCGACCGCGAGCCAGGATGACTCCGTTCGAAAAGCTCCGCGGACAAGTGAGCGTCGTTCGAGATCGATACATGGAAAGCAGATCGCAAGTTGCGAGGTTCGTGATCGAACCGTCTGGCCCGTGCGAGGGCAATTCGCCGACGGACGTGACCCCGTCTTCTACGCCACGCGTGATGTCTGAATTTGCGTTCGCTCGTACTCCATGGGTGTGAGGCCGTCAAGTGAAGAGTACGGGCGCTCGTGATTGTAGTCGTGGACCCAACTCTCGATCATGGTCCGAGCATCCACCAGAGTCCGGAACCAACTCGCATTCAGGCACTCGTCGCGGAGCCGGCCGTTGAAGCTCTCGCTGAACGCGTTGTCGACCGGTTTGCCAGGCCGACTGAAGTGCAACTTCACACCACGCTCCGAGGCCCATTGGTCGAGGGCGTTCGAGATGAACTCGGGGCCGTTGTCGACGGTGATGGTCTCAGGCAGCGCGGAGCCGGCAATCTCGTCGAGAAACCGCGCCACGCGGACGCCGGTGATCGAGGTATCGACGAGCACGCCCGGACTGCGACGCGAGAACTGGTCGACGATCGTGAGGATCCGGAAGCAACGCCCCGCCGAGGTGTGGTCCGACACGAAGTCCATCGACCACCGCTGTCCAGGTCGCGTCGCCTTGGCCAGCTCGGCCCGCGGCGAGGCCGCGAACCGGCGGCGCCGCTTGGTGCGCACGTGCAGGCCGTCGAGGCGGTAGAGGCGATACACGCGCTTGTGATTGACCTTGTGGCCGCGGCGGCGCAGCAGCTCGCAAATTCGGCGGTAGCCAAAGCGTGGCCGCTGCGTCGCGAGCTCGCGCATCTTCGCGAGCAGCGCCGTCGGCTCCTTGGTTGAGAAGCGATGGCCCACATGGCTCACCGTCCGGTCTAGACGGTGACTAAACGGTGACTAGCCGTTCGCCGAATCTCGTAAGTACCGTGGAGGATAGGGGGATCGAACCCCTGACCCTCGGCTTGCAAAGCAGTGAGGTCAGGTCTTACGCAGACTTATCTCGTCCCGACTGGTGGACATTTTCCGACGACGATTGCGCAAGTCCGCATGCGCGACGTCCCGCGAGTGCGGTAGGTTTGGTGGGCAAATGGTGGGCAAAAAGGCAACCGTGGAGCTGACCGACCGCTTTCTCGAGGTGTTCGATCTGGGCACCCGAGACCGCGTCAAAGTGTGGGACTCGAAGCTGACCGGCTTCGGCGTGACGATCGGGAAGCTGCGCACCAGCTTCATGGTGCAGCACCGGATCGGAAGCGAGCAGCGCGTGATCACCGTCGGCCGCTGGGGACCGCAGAAGATGCGCGCGCTGCAGCCGCAACTGCTGACGGTCGCGCGCGCCCGCGATGCTGCGGTCCGAGTGCTCGCCGACATGATGCGAGGCGAGGATCCGCGCGGGCCGCGCGGCGTACGCCGCCACGATGCCCCGACGCTCGGCAGCGCCTTCGACCTGCATATCTCGCGAATGAAAGCGAACCAGGCGAGCCCGCGGAGCATCACGACGATCAAGAGCGAGGCCGACAAGTACCTGGCCGACTGGCTCAAGCGCCCGCTGCACGAGATCGAGCGGAGCGAGTGCCGCGCGTTCCACGAGAAGCTCAGCAAGGACAACGGCCCTTACATCGCAAACCGGATCATGCGGCACATCCGCGCCGCGTGGAACACCGCGCTGAAGGAGCACGACCTGCCGGCAAACCCGACGATCGCCGTGCACTGGAACCGCGAGCACCGGCGCCAGGAGCCGATCGCGTGGGCGAAGCTGCCCGCGTGGCTCGCGACCGTCGCGAAGCTCGAGCCTGTGATCGTGGACGGCAAGCGCGTGCGCGAGCGGTCCGGCATTCGCGGCGACTACCAGCTGTTCATGGTGTTCACAGGCCTGCGCCGGATGGACGCCGCGACGGTGCGCTGGGATCACATCGACCTTGAGGCCGGCACGCTCCGCCGTCCGAACCCGAAGGGCGGCAAGGACCGCGCGTTCACGATCCCGCTCAGCTCTGAGTGCGTCCGGATCCTCGCGCGCCGCGAGACCGAGAACCGCGAGGCCTACACGGATGGCGACGGCGGATGGGTGTTCCCCACGCGCGCGATCAAAGATCGCGAATGCGACCTATGCAAGGCGCTCGGGCTTGGCGAGCACAAGGCCGGCGGCGTGTGCCACGTGATCGAGGGCAAGCAGCAGCGCTACGACAAGGAGCTCGGCAAGGCCAAGAGGATCCTGCCGTCGCCGCACCGGCTACGCGACATGTACACCACCGCGCTGGTCGAGGTCGGCCAGATCTCGCCGTTCGCGATCGACGTGCTCACGAACCACCGCCCGCCGCGCGGCTCGGTCACCGCCGGATACGTCGATCTGTCGATCGAGCATCTCGCCGAGTGCCAGGAGCGCGTCACGCAGTTCCTGCTCGCGAAGATGACCCCGCCGACCGAGCCGAAGACGAAGGCCCGGCGCGCGGGGCATCTCCGGGCCCTGCCCTGATTCGATCAACGCAGTTGATCGAATCGCCCGGCCTCACAGACTCCGGTCCGCTGCACGGTTCGCCAGATGTAAGATTGGGGCGACGCTGTCGCACCAATCCGCCAACCCCTCGTCTTACCAAGGGGTTCCGATTCCGCGCAGATGTGGACGAAAGGTCAGACGCCGTCTGACCAATTGGCTCGACACTGTCGAGCCAATTCAACGGGCGAGCGCGAGCGCGTCACTGCGTGAAGACCGGGAGAAGAAGGGCGCGCGCCGATGGCGAGAGGCGGAACGCAGCTCTGCGGTAATACCGCGCGTCGTCCGGCGGATCTTTCAGCAGGTCCCTCGTCGCGTCGACGCTGGCCGTGGTGAGCGCCTGGTACTTCGCCTTGGTGAGCTCGAGGCCGCCGAGATCGGTGTCGAGGAAGTGAACGATGCCTTTCTCGAACTTCGTCCAGTGCGGGTTGTCGTGCTCGCCCGGCCACGCCGCAATGCACACGTACGGCGCACGCCGCGTGACCGGCATCGACGCAAACGGCGCGAACCCCATCACGGATGAGACCAGACCCTCGCGGACTCGCCAGTCCACGCCGACGAACACGTCGTCGGTCTCGACGCCGTCCGGCGACACCTCGGCGATCCGCCAGCGTTCGCCTTCGCTCAGGCGCGCGAGTTGCTCGACGAGCGCCGCTTCGGTGCGAATGCCCGTGAAGATCGCGATCGCCGGCAGCCTCGCTTCCCGGCAAGTATCGAAGAAGCCGCTGACGTCCGCCTCGTCGGCTACAGCGGGAACCACGAACGAGAGGATCCGATGCCGTTCGCGAGCGATGCGCGCGGCGAACTGGCAGCCGGTCAGGCCGTGCGCCAGCCAGCGGCGAAGGTGATCGTCCGCGGACACGAGCTACCGGAATTCAGGAAGGGCGGCGTGCGGGCTCGACACGTGGAAGCGGACGGAACCATCGGCGTTCACGACATCGACGCCGCCAGCCTTCTTCGCCGCAGCGATCACCGCGCGGCGATCACGATGAAACTGCTCGATCGTCATCGTGCGGCGCTTCTTCGCTGTGGGCTTCTTCGCCATCGGACCTACTTCGCAGCCAGCGCCGGCTCATCGATGAGCGGGCTCGCGCCACCGGCGATCCCCAAGGTCGGCGACTGGTTCTCGTTCGACGCGGACATGATCGACTCCTGGGACCAGTCTGCACGAAGGGTCTGATCGCGAGCCGGGGCCTGTCATCGGCCATGCCGCGGCACGCGTCAGCGCCCTGCCCCGCTGGCATGTCAGACCTGCCGGTTAAGCTGCTTTCATCATGTCGCGGGATTTGCCCATCCAGTTTCCTTCGAAACCAGAATCAGCACTTACACCGTCGAAAACCGCGTCTCCGGCGCAGAAATCACGACATCTATCGGCACTGCCCGGCAGCGATCGCCTCACCCGCGGTCAGGTTGCCGAGCGTCTCGGCGTCAGTATCTCCACTGTGCGCCGGTACGAGGGCTCGCAGCTGCACCCCACGGTCGATGAGAACGACGTGCGGTGGTTCGCGCAAGCCGAGGTCACCGCCCTCGCGGCCCGGATCGCCAACGAACGCAGCGACAAGCCCTCGCGCGGCGTCGGCTCGACCGCGAGCGCGCCGAAACGATCGGCCGGCGAGCTCGCCGCGCTCGTGTTCGAGCGTTTCGAGCAGCGCCAGTCGCTCGCCGAGATCGTGATCGGCCTCCGGATCGAGCCATCGACCGTGCACGATCTCTTCGACCAGTGGTGCGTTGGCTTGACGGAGCAGCACCTGCTCACCGCCTCCGAACCACGCGTGGCCCGCGAACGCGACATCCCGCGAGCAAGCGCCGCAGAACTCGCGCGCCTGCTGGATGAGCTTCCGCGCGATACAGCTACAAGGATCAGCGTCGGTCGCTATCGCGGCACGTACGTGTCCGACAATGTCGACTTCGCGGACATCGTCGAGCTTGGCGGATTCCACGCCAGCGGCGGATGCACGCTGAGGGACCTCACTACGCGTTTCGGCCGTGGCGACTTCCGTGTCAGCGCCTACGGCTTCGTGCCACCCGCGCTGCGCTGGGAGGTCCTGGTGAAAGACCTCGTGGCCGTCGTGTGAACCCGTGGAAATCTGGGGCCGATCACTTCGAAGCCTTCGCGCGGCGTGACGCCTTCGGCTTGTTGAGCTCGGCGGGTAGGCCGAGCGCGGCGAGTACGGCACGCGCGATCGAGGATCGCGAGCACGTCAGCGCTGGCCGGCACCGGGACGCCAGGCCGCCGCCATCGGCGGCGAACACGCCGTCGGGCACGACGAGTCGCTCGTGCGCGAACGCCGGCCGCGCACCGTAGCGGCACAGGCGCTCGAGCGCCGCCCGATCGTGCTCGGCGATCACGACACCGGCGTGGAGTGAGAAGCCCTCGGACCATGCGCGCAGTCGCTCGGCGCCGCGCACGGATCGTGCGCCGTCCATCGGTGACCGCCACGTGGTGGCGGCTTCGGCCTGGACCTGTGCGAGCACATCGGGCGGCTCGTCGCCTTGTCGGCGAGTCGACGTGCGATCCGGCGGATGATCCGATCGAGGATCGCGAGCACGTCGGCGCTGCTCGGCACCGGGTGCATCG
>JAPLLF010000613.1 GCA_026387715.1 Pseudomonadota bacterium | reverse complement strand
ACGACCTGACGATCACCCGCGTCGGAACGATCGCCGGCGCGGGGCGGATGTCGCTGGTCGACGCCGCGCCTTTCGACGCCCACGCGCTCCTCCAGATCGCCCTCGCCAACGAGGTCAGCGTCGCCGAGCTCGCGGCCTGGTGGGTGGCGACGACCCCCGAGCTCGACGTCAAGCTCGCGTTCGCGCGCCAGGCGGGCGACGAGGCCGGCCACTTCCAGCTCGTCGCCGATCGCCTGCGCGCGCTCGACTTCGACGTCGAGGGCTTCGCACCGCCGGCGGCGAACCCGTTGTTCCGCTACCTCGCCGAGCTCACCACCACCGTCGAGCGCGTCGCCGCGGGGTTGTTCGCCCTCGAGGCGATCGCGGCCGCCGTGAACGAGAACTTCATGGCGTTCTGTCGCGCGCGCGGCGACGACGAGACCGTGCGCCTGTACGAGACGATCATCCAGCCCGAAGAGCGCGCGCATCATGCGATCGGGCGCGCGCTCCTGGCGAAGTACGCGACGACGCCCACGCTCCAGCTCACCGCGCGGACCGTCATCGAGCGGGTGTTCGACATCGCCACGACGACGCGCGCGGCCGCGGCGACGCGGCTCGGCGTGGCCTGCTTTCCGGGCTGCTAGCAGCGAGCCCGCGGGCTAGAAGCCACCCGGCGGGCCGGCCGCCGGCGACGGCACGGGCGACGGCACGGGCGATGGGAACCTCGGCGGCACCCACTGCGACGGCAGCGGACCATCGAGCTCGTCGTTGAAGATGTTGATCGCGTCGAACTGGTAGGGCATCGCCGAGGCCATCGCGAACGCGCCGACGACCATCGCGAGGCCACAGCCCACCGCGAGGTAGGCGTGGCTGTCGGGGATGCTGGCGCGCCCGTCGTACTGCTTGGCCGCGTCGTACGCGAGGATCCCCGGCAGGCACATCGCTCCGCCGAACAGGCCGACGAAGCCGCCGATCATGCGACCGCGAAACGTATCGGCCGCCTCGAGCGCTCGCGGGTTCGACTCGACCGCCTCGACGAGGCCGCCACCGAAGCCCATCTCGGAGTGGAACTCGCCGCCGCGCACGTAGCCGCGCACGCCGCTCTCCATCGTCATGTAGACCTTCCGCGGATCACGCGGGGCGTGGGACGTCGAGAAGCAGCCACCGACCAGCGACAGCGAACACAGCAGGGAAGCCGCGCGGGTCCGCATCATCGGCATCATCCGCGCCGGCATATCACAGTGATTAGACGGTGATCGCGGAAATTCAAGCCTCAGACGTCGAGGTTACGCACGTTGAGCGCGTTGTCCTCGATGAACTGCCGCCGCGGCTCGACGATGTCGCCCATCAGCTTGTTGAAGATCTGGTCGGCGTCCTCGAGCTGGTCGACCTTGACCTTCAACAGGTTGCGACGCGCCGGATCCATCGTGGTCTCCCACAGCTGGTCGTCGTTCATCTCGCCGAGACCCTTGTAGCGCTGGATCTGGAGGCCCTTGCGACCGAGCTCCTCGACGATCGTCGCGATCTCGTCCCAGTCCTTGATGTCGCGGACGGCCATGTCCTTGCCGGCCTCGTAGGTGAACGAGATCGGGAGCTCGAAGCTCGTCTTGAGCTCGGCGCTGAGCTTGCGCAGCTCGACGACCTCGGACGCGCGCACGAAGTCGACGTCGATCGTCGTGTGCCGCCGCACGCCGTGCAGGCCGGCGACGAAGTGGAGCTTCCAGGTCCCGTGCTCGCTGTCCTGCTTGTACTCGGCGGCAGCCGAGCCGAGCTCGGGATACTTGCGAGACACCTCGGCCATCACGCGTGCCTCGATCAGCTCGCAGCGCTCGCGGCTCTTGAGATCGTCCTCGGTGAGGCCCTGCTCGGCGAACCCGGCCGAGATGCGCGCGTCGCCGCGCTTGTCGAGCTGCGTTCGCAGCCGGCGCACCTGGTTGATCCGCTTGATGATCGCCTGCAGCGGGGCGCCGGTGAGCGGCTCGCCGTTGGCGCGCGTCACGACGGTCTCGTTGCACACGACGTCGAGCAGGAAGTCCTCGAGCGCGGCCTCGTTCTTGAGGTAGAGCTCGGTCTTGCCCTTCTTCACCTTGTAGAGCGGCGGCTGGGCGATATAGACGTGCCCGGCCTCGAACAGCTCGCCGAAGTGGCGGAAGAAGAACGTCAGCAAGAGGGTGCGGATGTGGCTGCCGTCCACGTCGGCATCCGTCATGATGATGATCTTGTGGTAGCGGAGCTTGGCGAGGTTCTTCTCCTCGCCGACGCTGGTGCCGAGCGCGGTGATGAGCGTCGTCAGCTCCTGCGAGCCGAGCATGCGATCGAACCGCACCTTCTCGACGTTCAAGATCTTGCCGCGGAGCGGCAGGATCGCCTGGAAGTTCCGGTTGCGACCCTGCTTCGCGGAGCCGCCTGCCGACTCACCCTCGACGATGAACAGCTCGCTCTTCGTCGGGTCGGTCTCCTGACAGTCGGCCAGCTTGCCTGGCAACGAGGTCAGCTCGAGCACACCCTTGCGTTGCACCATCTCGCGGGCCTTGCGAGCGGCCTCGCGAGCCCGCGCGGCGATCGTGGCCTTCGCGACGATGATGCGCGCTTCCTTCGGGTGCTGGTCGAGGTAGATGCCGAGCTTCTCGGCCACGACGTTGGACACCGCGGTCGCGACCTCGGACGACACGAGCTTGTCCTTGGCCTGGTTCGAGTACTTGGGATCGCCGACCTTGACCGAGATGATCGCGGTCAGCCCCTCGCGCAGATCCTCGCCCGACAGGCCGGTCTTCTGGTCCTTGAGCAGCTTGTTGTCGGTCGCGTACGTGTTGATCGTGCGCGTCAGCGCCTGGCGGAAGCCCGTGAGGTGCGTGCCACCGTCGCGATTCTTGATCGTGTTGGTGAAGCACGTGACGATCTCGGAGAACCCGTCGTTCCACTGCATCGCCACTTCGACGTCGCAGTGCTCGTACGAGCCGGCGAACGACACGACCTCCGACACGGCCGTCTTGTTCGCGTTCATGTGCCCGACGTAGGTCGCGATGCCGCCCTCGAACTTGAACTCGACCTTCTTGTCGTCGCGCTCGTCGTGCACGACGATCTGCAGGCCGCTGTTGAGGTACGCGAGCTCGCGCAGCTTGAGCGCGATCATGTCGAACGAGAACTCGAGGACGTTCTTGAAGATCTCGGGATCGGGGTGGAACGTGATCTTGGTGCCGCGCCGATCGGTGACGCCGGTCTGCTTGAACTCGGAGACCGGGATGCCCCGGGAGTACTCCTGGAAGTAGACCTTGCCCTGCCGCCGGATCTCGAGCTTGAGCCAGTCGGACAGCGCGTTGACCGCGGAGACGCCGACGCCGTGCAAGCCACCGGAGACCTTGTAGCCACCGCCGCCGAACTTGCCGCCGGCGTGCAGCGCGGTCATCACGAGCTCGGCCGCCGGCCGATTCTCGGTCGGGTGCATGTCGACGGGGATGCCACGGCCGTTGTCCTCGACGGTGACCGAGTTGTCGAAGTGGATCGCGACGTCGATGCGCGTGCAGTGGCCGGCGAGGTGCTCGTCGATCGAGTTATCGACGACCTCGTGGACGAGGTGATGGAGCCCCGTGCCGTCATCGGTGTCGCCGATGTACATGCCCGGGCGTTTGCGAACACCTTCGAGGCCCTTGAGGACACCGATCGACCCCGCGTCGTAGTCGGAATCCAAGGTCTGCGAAGGGAGCGTCGTGTCTGCCATGCGCGAGCCATGTTGGTACCACGCGCCCCCTCGAACTAGTAGGCGTTACGAACCGTTTCTTCGTCGCTCTCGAGGTCTCAAATATTCAGGATGATTCGTGAATTTTGCCTGCCTCGATCCTGTAATCGGCGCGATCTCGGGACAGCAAAACGTGCGCGCCATCGGTGGTCGTGATGAAGCACTGACCCGCCAGGGTCGCGAGGTGTTCGAACAGAAACTCGTTGCGCGATGGATCGAGCTCGCTCGACACGTCGTCGAGCAGCAGGATCGGCGCATCGCCGTGCGCGACGCGCAGCACCGTGAGCTCGGCGGTCTTCCACGCGAGCAGGATCGCGCGGAGCTGCCCCTGAGAGGCGAAGCTGCCGGCCTCGCGCTCGTCGAGGAACATCCCGACGTCGTCGCGATGCGGGCCGAGGTGCGTCATCTGGGTGACGAGATCGCGCGGGCGGGTCGCGCGCAGCTTCGCCCGGATCTCCAGCGCGTCGAGCCCGGCCGTCGTCGCCAGGTAGCGCACGTCCGCGACGAGCCCGGTGCGCGTGATCGAGGCGAACGCCGCCGCC
>JAPLLF010000183.1 GCA_026387715.1 Pseudomonadota bacterium | reverse complement strand
GCTGCGCAGGCCCGCGAGGATGAGCTCGTCATGTGTGCCTCCCATCAGGTTCGGGACGTCGCGCGCCTCCACGAAGAACCGGAGGTTGCGGCTCGCGTAGGCGTTGATCCCGGCGAACAGGTAGCGTTGCGCGGCCACGTCGGTCGGCGTCGTGCGGAGGCCGGCCTCCACCCCGCCATACGGCTGCACCCATCGCAGCGGGACCGCGAGCACGAGCTCCGCTCCGACGTCATAGGTCTCGGCAGTCGACACCGAGACGATCGTGCCCAGGCCGATCCAGTCGTTCGGCCAGTACGACGTCTCGTACATCCCCGCGAGCGTGCCGCCGTCGACGTCGGTCCCGCCCGACAGCCCGAAGCTGAACCGGTCCTGGGGGCGATGATCGGGGTTGGCCGACGCGCGCGGCCCCAGCGTGCACGTCGTGATCAGCGAGATGAGGAAGGGTAGTCGGCGCACGACAGCTCCTGGCGCGAAGGAAATGCGCGGGTCGTGCCACCGAGATCACGCACCGATCACCGCAACGACGCGATCCACGCCGCCACGCGCGCGGCGCGTGCGCACGCGACGTTTCGCGCGCACGACGTGCGGGCTCGCCCGCGTCCGAAGACCTCGCAGGCACCAGTGGAAATCCTTTTTCACCACGGTCGCTCTCACCACTGCATGACCATCGATCGTCTCATCCTCATCTTCGCCGGCACGATGATCCTGATCGGCACGGTGCTCGCGGCGATGGTGAGTCCGTGGTTCCTGATCGTGACCGGCTTCGTCGGCGCCAACCTCTTGCAGTCGGCGTTCACCGGCTTCTGTCCGCTCGCCAAGATCCTCAAGCGTGCCGGGTGCTCGACCGGCCACCTGTACAGCTGACGACGATCACGCGCGGGGTTGCATCACGCACGTGCCTCGGCGCGATCCTTGCGATGGTGCAGGGGTGCCCGCGGATGACGTGCGCGCCCGCGATCCGGAGCTCCTCACCCTGCTCGGCGAGCTGTGGCGTGCGCTCGCGACCTACTACTTCCGGTTGCGCGTCGAGGGTGTCGATCACGTGCCGTCGTCGGGGCCGGTGTTGCTCGTCGGCAACCACAGCGGCGGGCTGCTGCCGAGCGAGGGATTCTTCACGATGCTCGCGATCCACGATCGCTTCGGCCCCGCGCGCGCCGTCTACGCGCTCGCGCACGACTTCCTGTTCGAGGATCCGCTGTTGCGGCGCTACGCCGGGCGCCTCGGCCTGCTGCGCGCCGGGCACGACAGCGCGCGCCGCGTGTTCGCGGTCGACGGCTGCGTGCTCGTCTATCCGGGCTCCGACCTCGACACGTTCCGGCCGTTTCGCGATCGCAACACCGTCGTGCTCGCGGGACGCACGGGCTTCCTCACGCTCGCGCTCCGCGAGGGCGTGCCCATCGTGCCGGTGGTCACCGCCGGTAACCACGAGCAGTTCGTCGTCCTGCTGCGCGGCGATCGGCTCGCGCGGCTCCTCCACGCGCACGCGTGGGCGCGCACAGAGGTCTTGCCCCTGGTGCTGGCGCTCCCGTGGGGCCTGACCTCGGGCTTCGTGCCGTACCTGCCGTTGCCGACCCAGACCACGGTGTCGTTCCTCCCGCCGATGACGTGGCCCGGGATCGACGCCGCGCGCGCGGAGGATCCCGAGACGCTCGCCCGCTGCTATCGCGAGGTCGAGGCCGTCATGCAGGCCGATCTCGACCGGCTGACGGCCGGGCGGCGATACCTGCGCGGCGCTCCGGTTGCACCGCACGAGGTCGTCGACGCCGCGCGTGCGTGAACTCCACGCGTTTCGCGGGACAGGCGGGTGGGGCGGTTCTTGAAGTGACGTGTCGTAACCAGCATGCGTCGCGTCGCGTCGCGTCGCGTCGCGTCGCGTCGCAGAAAGAGGATGTCATGCGCACCGAAGTCTTGTGGGTCTCGATCGCGGCGATGGTCGCGCTGACGGGCACCGCCGCCGCCGACAGCCGCCTGGCGGGCGTGACGATGCCGGACACGATCGCCGTCGACGGCAAGCCGCTGACGCTCAACGGCATGGGCCTGCGCGAGGCGACGTTCCTCAAGCTCGACGTCTACGTCGCGGGGCTCTACGTCGAGCGCGTGTCGTCGAACCCGGGGCTCCTGATCGCGCGCGACGAGGTCAAGCAGCTGGTGCTGCGCTTCGTCCGCGATGTCGATCGCAGCGACATCGTCAAGGCGTGGAACGACGGGTTCCGCAACAACGCGACCGTCCCCATCAAGACGATCCAGCCGCTGATCGATCAGTTCGACGGGTGGATGCCCGCGTTCCGCAAGGGCGACACGCTGATGATGACGTACGTCCCGGGTCAGGGCGTCAACGTGAAGGTCAACAACGTCCAGAAGGGCGTCATCAACCAGGCCGACTTCGCCCGCTCGCTGTTCGCGATCTGGCTCGGCGCCAGGCCTCCGACCGGCGACCTCCGGCGAGGTCTGCTCGGCAACCACCCCAGGACCTGATCGGACCGCCATGCTGGAGATCAACGCCGAACGAGTGATCGAGGCCTCCGCCGAGGAGGTGTGGGCCGTGCTGACGAACCTCGACGAGTTTCGTCAGTGGAATCCGTTCATCCGCGACGCGCGCGGCACGCCGGTCGTCGGGAACCCCGTGCACGTGCGCGTCGAGTCGTCGTTCGGTCTGCCGCTGCGGTTCGCGGCGACGGTGACCGAGCGCGAGCCCAACCACCTCCTGCGCTGGCGCGGGCAGGTGCTCGCGGGGTGGTTCGCGCGCGGCGACCATTCGTTCACCATCGAGCGGCTCGGCAAGCGCCGCGTGCGGTTCATCCAGCACGAGGCGTTCTCGGGGCTGTTGCCCCG
>JAPLLF010000167.1 GCA_026387715.1 Pseudomonadota bacterium | reverse complement strand
GTAGGTCGGCGAGCGCTGCAACATCGTGACGTGGGCCGCGCGCCTGGCCAGCTCGGGGACGAGCGTCACCGCGGTCGCGCCGCTCCCGATCACGACGACGCGCTGGCCGGCGTAGTCGAGGTCCGTCGGCCAGTGCTGCGGATGCACGATCCGGCCACGAAACCGCGCGCGCCCGGGCAGCTCGGGCGTGTAGCCCGCCTCGTACGCGTAGTAGCCCGCGCACGCGAACAGGAAGCCGCACGTCAGCTGGTGGCTCGCGCCGGTCCTCGGATCGGTGACGTCGACCGTCCACCGAGCCGTCGCGGTCGACCACTGCACGCGATCGACGCGCGCGTGGTAGCGGATCTTGTCGTCGATCCCGAACGCGGCCGCCGTCTCGCGCACGTACGCCAGGATCGACGCGCCGTCGGCGATCGCCTGGTCGCCTCGCCAGGGGCGAAACGGAAAGCCGAGCGTGTACATGTCCGAATCCGACCGGATGCCAGGGTAGCGAAACAGGTCCCACGTGCCGCCGATCGCGCCGCGCATCTCGAGGATCGCGTACGACTTCGTCGGACAGCTGGTCTGCACGTGGTACGCGGCGTCGATGCCCGAGATGCCGGCACCGACGATGAGGACGTCGAGATGTTCGTGGCCAGCGACCACGGGGCTGGTGTGATCTGTCACGCGGGACGAGTATAGTCGCGTTCGACCATGGCGCTGCCCGCAACGATGCGCCGGTTCGAGATCGCCCTGGCGGACTCGGATCGGGAGCTGTACGAAACGATCGAGCTGCGCGTCGCGCAACACCCGTCGGAGAGCGAGCGCTACCTCGTGTGCCGCGTGATCGCGCGCCTGCTCGAGCACGCGGAGGGCATCGACTTCTCCAAGCTCGGGGTGTCCGACGACGTCGAGCCCGCGCTCGTCCAGAAGAACCTGCGCAGCGAGTGGCTCGCGTGGATCGAGATCGGCGCGCCGTCGCCGGACCGCCTGCACAAGGCGACCAAGATCGCGCCGCGCGTCGCGATCTACGCCTGGAAGACCCCCGACGATCTCGCCGCCGCGATCGTCGAGCGCAAGGTCCACCGCGCCGACACGATCGAGCTGTTCGCGATCGATCCCGCGTTCCTCGACGCCGTCGCGGCGACGCTCGATCGCGTGAACCGCTGGGACCTCGCGGTCACCGGCGGCACGCTCTACCTGACGATCAAGGAGGCGCTGCACGAGACGATCGTGCGGCGCGTGCCGATCACCACCTGACGACCTAGCGGCGCGCCAGGTCGAGCTCGAGGCCCTCGCTCGCGACGATCGGCCGCAGCGCCGCGGCGTGCGCCCGGGTCCAGCCGAGCGCGTGCGCGGCGATCGCGTCGAGCGCGTCGTCGTCGCGGTCCGGATCGTGGTGGTGGAGCGCGACCGCGCGTGCCTCGGCGTCGCGCCCGAGCGCGAGCACCTGATCGACGAGCGAGTGGCCCCAGCCGTGCTTGAGCGGCAGGTCCGACGGCAGGTACTGGGCGTCGTGGATCAGCAGCGAGGTGCCGTGCGCGAACCGCGCGAGCGCGTCCCGGGTCGTGACCAGATCGCCCGGCGGCTCGAGCTCGTTGTCGGTCAGGTAGCACAGCGACGTGCCGTCGTCGTCGTCGATCCGGAACCCGGTGGCGCCGCCGGGGTGGTTGAGCTCGATCGACGTGACCCGCGCCGAGCCGATCCGGTGCTCGCCGCACTCGGCGACGAGCTCGAGCTTGGCCGGCAGGTCCGCGAACCGGACCGGGAAGTGCACGCCGTCGAACAAGGTCGGCGTGCGCGTGTGCTGCGCGGCCACCGCGGTCGTCGGGTGCATCACGATCCGGGACGACGCCTGATAGAACGGGGCGAAGAACGGCAACCCCATGATGTGATCCCAGTGGGGGTGCGTGATGAACATGTGGATCGCGTCGCGATACTGCTCGCGCGCCAGCGTGTTGCCGAGCTCGCGGATGCCGGTGCCGCCGTCGAGCACGATCCGGGTGTCGTCGGCGAGCCGCACCTCGACGCAGACGCTGTTGCCGCCGTACCGCACCGTCGACGGACCGGGCGTCGGACACGAGCCGCGAACGCCGAAGAACCTCACGCGCATTGGTAGAACCTAACCTTCCCCCGCCGAGCGGCGGGTTTGAGCAAGGACCCCTTTCAAACCGTGCGTGCGGATTTCCCGCACACGGCTTTCGGGCGGTCGGTGTACGTGATGAG
>JAPLLF010000587.1 GCA_026387715.1 Pseudomonadota bacterium | reverse complement strand
CACCTCGGTCCTGGCACGTCGACTCCCCTCCGTTGTCGCGATTCCTCAACGAATGTGCGGTGCGGCAGTGACGGGACGCTGTCGGGCGGACACGCCCCGTCGGACGTCCGGGAGGCTGCGTCCTGAGAGGTGGTGTACGGGTTCGTCGCTGATCAGCGGCGTGGCGTCGTGACGTGAGACGGCCACCGCGTGATCTTTCACGAGTACCGACCAAGGAACTCACGAAAGGATCACCACGATGGCCGCACCGCACAGTGTGGACCCTGCCCAGCTCGTGACCGAGCTGGCCTCGGCGAGCGTGTCCGCGGACGTGCTCCGCGAGATGATCACCTCGCTGGCCAACGCCATGATGTCGGCCCAGGCCGACCAGGCCTGCGGCGCCGACTACGGCCAGCGCAGCGACGCACGCACCAACCAGCGCAACGGCTACCGAGCTCGGGAGTGGGACACCCGCGCCGGCACCGTCGAGCTCGCCATCCCCAAGCTGCGGTCGGGGTCGTACTTCCCGGACTGGCTGTTGACCCACCGCCGCCGCGCCGAGCAGGCACTGGTCACCGTCGTGGCCACCGCCTACCTGCTCGGCGTGTCCACCCGGCGGGTCGAGAAGCTCGCCGAGCAGCTCGGGGTGAAGAGTCTGTCGCGGTCGCAGGTCTCGGAGATGGCCGGCCACCTCGACGCCCAGGTCGCCGCGTTCCGCGAGCGTCCACTCGATGCCGGCCCGTACACGTTCGTGTGGGTCGACGCGCTCACGATCAAGGTCCGGGAGGACGGGCGGGTGGTCAACGTGCACGCCCTGCTGGCCACCGGCGTGAACGCCGATGGCCACCGCGAGATCCTCGGCCTGGACGTCGCCAGCGCCGAGGACGGGGCCGGCTGGTTGGCGTTCCTGCGCGGCCTGGTCGCCCGCGGACTCTCGGGCGTGCAGCTGGTGATCAGCGACGCGCACCCCGGCCTGGTCTCGGCGATCGGGGCGGCGTTGCCCGGCGCCGGGTGGCAGCGGTGTCGCACCCACTACCTGCGCAACCTGCTCACCCGCGTCCCCAAGAGCGCGCAACCGCACGTGGCGACCCAGGTACGCACCATCTTCGACCAGGCCGACACCGACGCCGTGCGCGCCCAGTACGACCGCGTCGTCGACGCGCTGAGCGCCAAGTTCCCTGATGCCGCCGCGCATCTCGACGACGCCCGCGAGGAACTGCTCGCCTTCACCGGCTACCCGCACGAGATCTGGCGGCAGATCTGGTCGAACAACCCCCAGGAACGGCTGAACAAGGAGATCCGCCGCCGCACCGACGTGGTCGGAATCTTCCCCGACCGCGACGCCCTGATCCGCCTCGTCGGGGCCGTGCTCGCCGAGCAGAGCGACGAGTGGACCGAGGGCCGCCGCTACATGGGCCTGGAGGTCCTGGCGAAGTCGCGGATCAGGATCGTCACCGTCGAGTCCGGCACCGGCCAGCCGGCCGTGACAGCCGAGCCCCTGACCGCCTAAACTCCCCACCAAGATCACGCGGAGTCGATCTTATACACCTCCTCCGCGGACGTGGCCAGCAGGAGCCACGCCGACCAGTGAATCACTGGGGATCGTTGACAGATTTCTCCTCGGCGGGCATCATCCTCTCAGCAGCACGCACCACCGCTGACACAACTTCATATCGTTGCTGGCTCCACGCCCTCTGATGTATCC
>JAPLLF010000241.1 GCA_026387715.1 Pseudomonadota bacterium | reverse complement strand
GCCCTGCGTGAGGCCCTCGTTGGCGCCGGCCTTCTCGGGCTTGTCGGGATTGGGCAGCGGGGGGGCGGGTTGCGCGAGCGCGACGCTGGAGGTCGCGACGAGAGACAATGCGATCGTTCGTAGATTCATGTTCGTAAGCCCCGTCACTTGAGATCGTTGATCGCCTTCGAACCGAGCTGACTCTGCAGCTTCTCGTTCTTAGCCTTGAGCTCTGCCGCGAGCGCCTCGGCGCGGTCCTTGGCCGCGACGGCCGCGCGCCGCTGTTCCTCGGCGGTGAGGTTCGCCGCCTTGGTCTCGGACACGGACGACGCGAGCGCCGACTTCTGTCGCCGCAGCTCGCTGACCTGACTGGCGAGCTGCTTGTTCTGCTTGACGATCTCGTCCTTGGACTTGTCGATGATCACCTCGGCGTCGGCGACCTTCACCTCGCTGGCGGCGAGGTCGGCCGCGGCCTTGGCCTTGGCAGCCTCGGCGACGAGCCGCTGGCGCTCCTTCTCCTGGAGCTCGGACAGCCGCTGGTCGGCCTTCTGCTTCTCGGTCTCGGCGACGCCTTGCGCCTCCTGCGCGACGACGAGGTTGCCCTTCGCCTCGTTGCGCGACTTCTGCACGACGACGAGGCCGATCATCGCGACGACGACGATCGCCGACAGGCCGATGAAGCCGCCGATGATCGCGATCCGCCGGCGCCGCGCCGACGCCTGCTCGTAGCTGACGACCTCGTCGAGGAACGCTCGCTCGACATCGGACAGCGCGCCCTTGTGCCGCTTGCGGAACTTCTTCGCCTCGTCGGCCGTCTCGCCGCGCCAGAGCAGACCGGGGTCACGACCCTTGGCCTGCCACGCGCGGGCGGCGATCCGCAGCTGGTCGATCAGCCCGGCGTCCTCCTGGTTCTCGTCGAGCCAGCGCCGCAGCATCGGCCAGTTCAGCACGAGTGACTCGTGGACGATCTCGACGGTCGAACCCTTGCCTCCCTCGAGCGTCTGCACGACGAGCAGGCGCGCGTTCACCATCTCGTCGACCAGCCGCTGGACCTCGCCGACCTCACGCGAGAGGTCGCGGAGCTCCGCGAGCGGGATGATCGCGCGCGTGCGCTCCGGCGTGACGAGGCGGAGCAAGATCGATCGGATGAGCGCGGTCTTCTGGGGACCCAGCTCCGTGACGATGCGGTCGGCGTGGCTCGCGAGGGCGCCGGCGACGCCGCCCATCGCCTCGTAGCTCTGGCGCGTCAGGACCTTGCGGGCCTTGTCGCGCTGGTCCCACAGCTTGCTCGCGGCGAACTGCAAGAGCGGCAGCGCGCCGGGCGTGGTCTCGAGGTGGTTGAGCATGTCCTCGACGGTGAGCGAGTCGATCTTGAAGCCGGCCATCTGCGCCGGCTCGATGATCGCGTCGCGCATGCCGTCGCGGTTGGGCTGGCCGAGGAAGAACAAGCCCTGCGTCAGCTCCGAGAGGAACTGCGGATCCTCGGCACAGCGGTCGAGGAAGTCGGCGCGGATCGACAGGACGACGCGCAGCGGGCTCGTCGCGTCGTCGGCGACCGCCGACAGACACGCGGTGAATGCCGCGCGCTCCTCGGGATCGTGGACGAGCGTGTAGAGCTCCTCGAACTGATCGATGAACAGCATGATCCGGCGGTTGTCGCGACGCGCGCGCCCGCGGAGCAGGTGTCCGAGATGCCCGGGCTCGCGCCGCAGCGTCTCGACGAGCTTCTTCTGCTCGTCCATCTCGTCCGCGAGGTTCGCGGCGGTCGCGACCATCGGCGCGGTGATCGACGCGAGCGCCTCGAGCGGCTTGCGCCCGGGGCGGATCACCAGGCACTCCCACTGCTCGCCGGATCGCTTGAGCGCGGGCACGAGGCCGGCGCGCACGAACGACGACTTGCCGACGCCCGAGCTGCCGACGACCGCCATGATCGGACGATCGCGGATGCGCGTGACCATCGCCGCGATCTCGCGGTTGCGACCGTAGAACTTCCCGGCGTCGGCTTCCTGGAACGACGACAGGCCCGCGTACGGGCTCTCGTCGATCTGGAGCTCCTGCGTGCGGTGACCGGGCAGGAACGGCTCGAGGGTGTGGAGCAGCTCCTCGGCCGACTGCCAGCGCTGCTCCTTGATCTTGAGCAGGCAGCGATCGACGATCTGGATCAGCTCGCGCGGCACGTCGGCCGGCGCGGCCTCGGCCATCGACGACATCGGCAGCTCGAGCATCGCGGTGACGACGAGCTGGTTGCCGTCGAGCGGGGCCAGCGGGTGCCGACCGCAGATCAGGCGGTGCAGCAGGATGCCGCACGCCCAGATGTCGGTGAGGTGATCGATCTCGATGCCGATGCCCCACTGCTCGGGGGACATGTACTTGAGCGTCCCCATGATCGTGCCGACCCGGGTGAGCCCGGTGTTCGTGCCGGTCGCCAGCTCGAGCGGGCTCGGCAGGTGCGGGACGCCAGGGGCGCGCTTCTCCGTCGGCGAGCCGCTCGACTGCAGGACCTTCGCGATGCCGAAGTCGAGCACCTTGATGGTTCCGCTATCGAGCATGAAGACGTTGTCGGGCTTGAGATCGCGGTGGACGATGCCGGCTTCGTGCGCGCAGGCGAGCGCGCGCAGCACGCCGCACATGATCTCGACGGCGCGCGTGTACGGGATCTTGCCGCCGTTCTCGGTCATCGCCGTGAGCGGCTTGCCTTGCAAGAACTCGAGGACGATGTACGGCGCGGTCGCGTGCTCGCCGACCTCGTAGATCACGACGATGTTGTCGTGCTGGCAGCGCGCGGTCGTGCGCGCCTCGACGAGGAAGCGCTGGGTCAGCTCGGGCTGGTTGCTCTGGAGCCACTTGATCGCCACGCGCCGACCGAGCCGGAGATCGCGGGCGAGGAAGACGCTCCCCATGCCGCCTTCGCCGATCAGCTTGATGATCTCGTACTGGTTGATGCGAACGCCGGGGACCGGCAACACCGCCGGGGTGTTCTCGCCGCCCGTCGTCGCGGTGCCGTCGTAGGTGTCCCACGCGCTGCGGTTGGTGCCCGACGGGCCGGCCGACGGACCGACCGACGGCGCGACCGAGTCGCTCTTCGCGCGTGGCGAGGCGATGGCGGTCGAGGCCGACGGTGGCGCGACGCTGGTGGCGCCTGGGTGGGGCGTCCCGGCGGGGAACGAGCCGGGGGTCGTGTTGCCGGCAGGCTGGCTACCACCGGGAACGACGATCGTCTTGTCGGACGACTTCTGCGTCGTCATGCCGACGAGCGTCGACGTTCGCATCGGCGGCTTGGTGCCCTCGACTGCGGCTGGAGGGGGCACCATGATGGTGGCCTCGGAGGGTGATCGGATCGATCCCTCCGCGGGCTTTCCGCTGGCGCCGTTGTCGTTGGTTCCCATGCGCGTCTTGTCTTGTTCGCTCATTGCAGCCCTCCCGGAACATGCATGCGTGCCCGCTCACCCGCACACCCCGTGCAGTGTCCCGTGTCGAACAGAAATCAAAAACCCACGTTGGATGAAGGTCGCCACATCCACCACGAGATTCTGTTTCTTGAGTATTTCCTGAGTGTTTTCTAAGGTTTCCCAGTTCATTTGAGACCCATCAAGCTCATGTCTGTCCCAAAACGCCGCCATGCGGTGCTCGCCGCCTTGTCGATCACGTGGTTATCGATCGACGCGAGCATGGCGCTGGCCGGACCATCTGGTCGTCCGGGTTCTGATCTGGATGGCGCACCTCGGGCGCCATCCACGAGCCCCTGGATCGACCTCTCACCAGACGACTTGTTGTCGCCAGCCCTCGATGAGAGTCGTTCACCTCGACATCCGATCGCCGCAACGCTGACGCTCGGCGGCGTCTACGCCGGGTTCACGACGTGGATGTACTTCGCGTGGTACCGGAAACACAGACCGCTCTCGGAGTTCAAGTGGGGTGGGGATGGGCTGTTCGAGTCGACCGAGTACGCGGGCGGCTCCGACAAGCTCGGCCACGCGTGGGCGACGTTGGGCCTCGGGCGCGCGGGCGCCGAGACGCTGCGCCAGTGGGGTGGCTACGATCGGTGGACGTCGGCGCTGATCGGCGCGGGGCTGTCGGAGCTGCTGTTCCTCGGGGTCGAGGTCAAGGACGGCGCCTATTACGAGTTCTCGTTTGGCGACGCGGCGTTCGATACCCTCGGCGCGATCCTCGCCGTGGCGCTCACGGTGTCGCCCCGGTTCGACGAGCTGTTCGACTTCCGCGTGCAGTACTGGCCGAGCCCCGAGTACCGGACGCAGTTCGAGGGCGGCAACGTGAACATCGCCGAGGACTACTCGGGCGAGATCTACCTCGCGGCGCTGCACCTCGGTGGGATCCACGCACTCCGCGATCGCGTCCCGCTCACGCGCTTCATCGACGTGGCGGCCGGGTTCGGGACCCGCGGGTACAAGCCCGACGAGCCGAAGGGGACGTGTCCCCCGACGTGCTACGAGGAGCGCCAGAACTTGTACTTCGGCGTGTCGCTCAACGCCCAGGGGGTGTTCGACTACCTGTTCGCGAGGCGCGCACCCGGGCTGGCGAAGGTGACCCACGCCGTGTTCGAGATGTTCAACGTGCCGTTCACGTTCGTGCCGGCGTACGCGGGGGGGCGGACCGCCGCCGGCATGTCCGATCAGGGCGGCGCGTGACGATCTCCTGAAACCGCGCGCTGCGCGGTGGTGTCCCGGGTCCGGTGCGCGCGATCGTCTGCTTGCTGTTCACGGCGTGCGCGGTGTTCGAGCCGATCGACGACGTGCCGAGCTCCCATGCGGTCTATCCGGATACCGCGGCGGCGATCGCGGCGATCCTCGCCGAGGGCACGCCGCGGGTGTTCGCGGTCGGCGAGTTCCATCCGTCGAAGTCCAGCGGGACCATCACCGCCCCGATCACGCGCTTCACCGACACGATCATCCAGCAGCTCCAGCCGTACGCCCAGGACCTCGTGGTCGAGACCTGGCACGACGACTGCGGCGCGGCGTCGCTGCAGCCGCAGCTCGCGCGGGCGCTGCAACGGCCGGTGGCGACGGGCGCCGACATCGCGCACCTCGCACGGGAGTCGACGAGGCTGTCGATCCACACCCGTGGCCTCGCGATCTCGTGCCTCGAGCACCAGGCGATGCGCGACCCGACGGGGAGCATCGACTTCTTTCGCCTGCTCCAGCTGGTGACGACCAAGCTGCACGAGGCCGCGCTCGATGCCCTCGCGGGCAGCGGCAGACCTGGGGTCATCATCTACGGCGGCGCGCTGCACAACGATCTCTATCCGCGCTGGCCGCTCGAGGACCTGTCGTACGCCGCGCCGCTCGCGCGGGAGCTCGGGGACGGCGCGGTGGTCGAGCTCGACCTCGTGGTGCCGGAGGTCGTCGCGCCGATGCTCGCGGTGCGGCTCGAGCCGTGGTTCCCGCTGATCGGGCTCGCCTCGCCCTCGCGCGTGATCGTGTGGCGGCGCGGCCCGCACAGCTTCGTGGTGATCCTCCCGGCCCAGTCCGAAGAGATCGCGAAGATTGCGCGCCCCGCAGCGTCGTGATGGGATGCGCGGGTGCTGCGCAGCTGGGGCATCGCGATCTTCGTCGCGGTGTTCTCGTTCTATCTCCTCACCGGTAGCCGGGAGCCCGTCTGGGGGGATGCCCGCGGGATGTGGGAGGTCGCCGAGCGGCTCGTCACCAAGCATCGCGCGGACATCAAGACGCGGTGGCCCGAGGACATCCCGCCCGGCCGCGACGGGCTGACCTGGGGGATCGCGCCGATCGGGCCGTCGCTGATCCACGTCCCCGGGGCGTTCCTCGCCTCGATCGCGCACGACGTCGACAAGCGCTACGACGTGCTGATCCGCCCGCTCGCGATGCACCTGGGGCCGGCGGCGCTCGGCGCGCTGGCGTGCGCGCTGTTCTTCGGGCTGCTCCGCGATCTCGGGCTCCGGCGGCGCACCGCGAGCGCGTGCACGATGATCCTCGCGTGCGCGACGACGACGTGGGTGTACGCGCGCATGCCGTACTCGGAGATCCTGCAGCTGGCGTGCATGATCGGCTGGGTCCGCCAGGTGCTGCGCACCAGCGAGGCCCCGTCGCGGCGGTCGGCGCTGTGGCTGGGCGCGTGGGCCGGGATGCTGCTCAACGCGAAGTACGTGTTCGGCGCGGCCATCTTCGGCGGCGCGCTGGTCGTGCTGTGGTCGCTGCGCAAGCGGCGCGCGGCGCTCGTGACCGTCCTCACCTGGGGCGCGGTGACCGGCGTGCCGCTCGTCGCGCTCGCGCTCTATTACAACTGGCTCCGCTGGGGATCGATCACGGCGACCGGCTACGAGCCGTACCTCGACATCTACTTCGGCGGCTCGATGTTCGACGGCGCGTGGGGGATGCTGCTGTCGCCGAACAAGAGCGCGATGATCTACTCGCCGCCGCTCGTGCTCGCGGCGATCGGCCTGCCCGCGACGCTCCGGCACAAGCCGCGGTTCGGCCTCGCGCTGCTCGCGATCGTGGTGCCGGTGTTCCTGGTGTACTGCACGTATCGCTCGTGGAGCGGCGACTACGCGTGGGGGCCGAGGTTCTTCGTGTGGGCGACGCCGATCGTGCTCGTGCCGCTCGGCTTCTTCGTCGATCACGTCGCCGCGCGGTGGCACCGCTGGGTCCGCCGCGGCGTGCTCGGGGGCGTGGTCGTCGTCGGGATCGGCGTGCAGGTCCTCGGCAGCTCGCTGTACTGGGATCACTGGATCCGCGTCGCGATCGACGCGAAGAACCAGTGGCTCGGGAACCCGAACCGCAGCGGCTCGTACATCGCCGAGAAGGGCCGCGGCCACTGCGACTCGTGCTTCGAGGACACCTACGAGCTGCTGTGGACCCCGGCGTTCCAGCCCGTGCGGGGCCACTGGTGGCTGCTCAAGACGCTGTGGCGCGACGATCTGCCGGCGGCCGCGCAGGCCGACGCCCCCTGGCGTGGCTACACCAAGCTCGAGCTCCGGCTCGACACCAGCCTGCCGCGGGCGCGGCTCGACTGGTGGGGCATGATCTGGTGGAAGGATGCCCCCGTCACCGCGCCTGGCGGGAGGCTGATCCTCGTCGGCTTCTTGCTCGCGCTGGCGTACGGCGTGGCGTGCTGGATTCGGCTTCATCGGCGGGCCCGCGACGAGGATGATCCCGGCGAAGCAACACGTGACGTGCGGACCGCTTCCGACTAGAGTGCGCGCCGCATGCGTAGCCCGCAGATCGTCCCGCCACCCGTGGAAACTGGATCGACCGTGCCGGACGACGAGACGATCGAGCGCTGGGCGCTCGCGTACCTCCGGCACGCCCCGCTGTCGCTCACGCTCCGCGAGATCAACCGGCTGATCGCCGTCGAGAGCATCCGCACCGGCAAGGGCCCCGTGCTCGACGTCGGCTGCGGCGACGGCTTCTGGTGGACGCTGCGCTACGGCGGCGGTCGCGACGTCTACGGCATCGACATCAGCGCGCGCGAGGTCGCCCAGGCCAAGCTGCGGATCACCGCCGAGCTCACCGACGTGAGCGACGTGGTGCCGTTCCCGGCGACGAAGTTCGAGGAGATCATCGGCAACTGCTCGCTCGAGCACGTGCCGGATATCGACGGGGCGCTGTCGAACCTGCGCAAGGCGGCCTCGGCGAGCGGGCGGCTCGTGATGTTCGTGCCGACGCCGCGGTGGGCCTACCAGGGTCGGCTGCAGTCGTGGCTGCTCAAGAAGGCGCCGCGCATCGCGATGACGGTGTCGGGGGCGATGAACGGGTTCTTCCAGCACTGGCACCTCTACGACGAGAAGGTGTGGACGCGGCTGCTCGCGCAGAACGGCTGGAAGGTCAAGGCGGTGTTCGGGCTCGGCAGCTCGCGCAGCGAGTTCCTGTTCCGGCTGTTCATGCCGCCCGCGTACATGGAGTTCGTGGTCAAGAAGCTCACCGGCTTCTACCCGAGCAAGCTCGCGCGGTTCATCCCCGACAGCTTGATGTCCCCGGCGGCCAAGCTCGTACGCTGGGCGGTCACCGATCCGCTGGTGCCGGCGGACTCGCCGACGGCGTACGAGTACCTGATCATCGCGGACGCGACGGAGCTGCCGGACCGATGAGCTCGCCGCAGCAGGTCGAGGACGTCGGGCAGGGCGACTACTTCGCCAACCACGCGCGGGCACGCCAGTTCCCGTGGACCCTGTACCACCAGCCGATCGAGCGCGATCTCGCGCGGTTCCTCGAGGGCGTCACGCCCGGGGGCGAGATCCTCGTCGTCGGCTGCGGCCTGCTCCACGAGATCGACGCGGCGCCCGCGGGGCTGTCGTACTTCGTCGTCGACATCGACGAGCGCGCGGTCGAGGCCGTGCACGCGCGGCGCGACCCCCGGATCTCGGGCGGCTGCGTCGTGCCGCCGGAGGCACCGCTCGATCGGGTGCTCGCCGAGGTGCTCGGCGCCGATCACCGGTTCGCGGCGATCTACGCCAAGGAGGTCGTCGAGCACGTGCTCGCGTGGCCGACCTGGCTCGTCGGGCTGCGCCGGCTGCTCGCGCCGGGTGGGCGGCTGTGGTTGTCGACGCCGAACTACGGCGAGCCGTGGTTGGCGGCGCTCGAGTCGACGGTGCTCGAGCTGGTCGCGCGCCGCGACGGGTTCTCGCGCAAGGAGCTGCACCCGACGCGGTTCTCGCGTCGCGCGCTCGGGCGCGGGCTCGAGGCGGCGGGCTTCGAGGACGTCCGCGTGAAGTCGACGCCGACGCGGCTCGCGCTGACCGCGTGGGCGACCGCGCCGCGCTAGCTCCCCCGGCTCAGACCGGCGGACGTTCCTGGTAGATCCGCATGATGTCCGCGGCGGTCTCCTCGATCGCGCGGTTGGTCACGTCGATGACCGGCCAGTTCGCGTGCTTGCGGAACACCTCGCGGGCGTAGGCGATCTCGTTGTCGATGTGCGCGCGCTGGCCGTAGCTCGAGTCGCTCGGCATCCCGAGGTGCGACAGCCGGGCCTGCCGGATCCGCATCAGCATGTCGGGCTGCACGATCAGCCCGAACACCTTGTGCGGGTTGACCTGCGACAGCTCCTCGGGTGGGTCGACGCCGAGGACGAGCGGCACGTTGGCGACCTTGAGCCCGCGCTGCGCGAGGTAGGTCGACAGCGGCGTCTTCGAGGTGCGCGAGATGCCGACGAGCACGAGGTCGGCCTTCGGCAGGTTGCGCGGCTCGGCGCCGTCGTCGTTCTTGACCGCGAACTCGACGGCCTCGATCCGGCGGAAGTAGTCGTCGTTGATCGAGTGCAGGAGGCCGGGCACGCCGGCGGGCGCCGCGCCGAGGTAGAGGGCGAGCTTGCTGATCAGCGCGCCCATGAGGTCGACGGTCTCGATCGCGTAGCGCTCGACGAGCTTGCCGATCAGCTCGCGCTCCTCGGCGTTGACCACGGTGAACACCACGAGCGACTTCTGCTCGGAGGCCTTCTCGAGCAGCTGCTCGAGCTCGCTCTCGAGGCGGACGCGGGAGTACAGCTTGACCGACACCGGCTCGCTGAACTGGAGCGTCGCCGCACGCACCATGCGCTCGGCGGTCTCGCCGGTCGCGTCGCTGATGATCATCACGGTCTTCATGCGATGGCTTCTATAACACGGGGAGGCGACGGCGATCGGGGACCGCCGGGAGGCGCTGATCGATCACGCGGGGGCACTCGGGATCCGGGGCGCGGAGATCGCCGGTGACGTGGCCGGAGACGACCTTGCAGCCGCCACGGCACAGCGCGTGGTACGCGCAGGTCGTGCACGGCGCGACCGCGTCCGCGCGCCACGTGCGGAACGCGCCGAACGCGTCGGGTGCGGTCCAGTACGCGGCGAGCTGCTCGACCCGCGGGCGTGCGCCCTCGTCCGCGCCCGGTCCGAGCGCGGGCGGCGGCGACGCGAAGCTGCACGCGGTGAGCTGGCCGCCCGGCTTGGCGCCGACGAGGAAGTCGCCGCCGGTGCAGCCGTACACGCACAGCTCGGCCAGCAACGCCGGATCCGGGCGATGGTGGACGAGCATCGGCGTGTAGCTGCAATCGACCTTCACCCGCACGCGATGGGCGCGGGCGGCCGCGAGGATCGTGGGCAGGAACGCGCGGTGCTGCGCGTCGGTGCAGCGCAGCGCGGCGTACGTGCGCGCGCCGCGCCCGCTCGGCTTGAACCGGAGCAGCTCGACCTCCGAGAGCCGGCGCTCGGCGGCGTACGCGAACAGGCCGTCGAGGTCGGCGAAGCTGTCGCGCGTGACGACGACGTTGATGCCGATCTCGGTCTTGATCGTGCGCAGCCGGCGGATCGCGGCGTCGGCGCGCGCGAAGCCGTCGAAGCCGCGCACCTGCGCGTAGGTCGGGCCGAGCCCGTCGAGCGACACGTTGATCTGCCCGAACCGGTCCGCGATCGCGACCAGCGCGTCGAGCCCGTCGAGTCCGGACGTCGTCAGGTTCGGGATGACCCCGCGCGCCCGCGCGTGATCGGCCAGCTCGCCGAGCCACGGCAGCACGGCGCTCTCGCCGCCGCCGAGCGCGACGTGGAACACCCCGGCGTCGGCGAGCGCGTCGATCGCCGTCTTCCACTCGGCGAGGCCGTACTCCCGCGCGGCCCCTTCGGGGGACGCGCCGGTGTAGCAGCCCTTGCAGCCGGCCGTGCAGCGGTTGGTGAGCTGGAGGTGCGCCTCGAGCGGCGCGGCCAGCACCGTCTCGCCGAGCGCGGGCTCGGCGCCCTGCCAGACGGCGGGCTCGCCGCGGATCGCGAGCACGCGGCGCGCGTAGGCGCGGTCGACGAACACCAGCGCGCGGGGCACGACGGTCTGCACGATCGCGCCGAACGCCTCGAGCCGCGCGCGGCGCGGCGGGTAGCGGCGCGCGGTGCGCTGGCGCTCGACGAACGCGGCGGCGTGATCGATCGCGAGGTGGACGAGGCGGCGCAGCATGGCGAGCGTGCGAGGCTACCCCGGCTTCGCGGTGACGACGATGCGCTCGCGCTTGGAGACGACCACGCCGCCGGGTTGCTCGACGGTGACGGCGAACAGCGCGAGCTTGTCCACGCGGAGGCGCGCGGTGATCGGGACGATCACCTCGCCGGGCTGCGTCACGTCGAACACGCCACCGTCGACGGGAAACGCCGCGTCGCGCGACGCGTCGAAGATCCACAGCTGGTACTCGACGGCGGCGCGATCGTTGGGCGCGAGGCCGACGAACCGCATGTAGCCTTGCTGCCGCGCCGGGCTCCACACGACGTCGCCCGAGGCGCCCCGCGCGCTGGGATCGTCGGTCGCGGTCCAGGCGAGCGTGGTGACGTCCTTCGCGGTGGCGAGCAGGCGCGCGCGGTCCTCGCTGGGGCGGCTCGCGACCGCGGGCGACGCGCCCGTCGTCGTGTCGGCCTTGACGAACTCGATGCGGGGAGGCCGCTCGGCGGCCCACAGCCACGCGCCGATCGCGAGCACGAGCCCCGCGGCGGCGGCGAGCCAGGCGGTGAGCTGGAGCCGGCGGCCCGTGGGATCGCGCGGGATCAGCGGGACGACCGGGACGACCGCCGGCTCGCGCGCCGGCGTGGCGCGTGGTGCCGCGG
Organism: Pseudomonadota bacterium; assembly: GCA_026387715.1. GTDB lineage: Bacteria > Myxococcota_A > Polyangia > Haliangiales > Haliangiaceae > JABFXX01. The sequence goes on along the minus strand of JAPLLF010000241.1, from coordinate 442 downwards.
GCTCGTCGAGGTCCGTCAGGGTGACGCGCACGCGCGCCGCGACGCTCGCGGGCATCGGGGCGTGGTCGTAGAGCGCGAGCTCGAGGGCCGCGGCCGCGAGCTCGAAGCTGTCGTCGTCGGCGCCCAGGCGCTCGAGCTCGGTCACCTCGGCCGGCGTGAGCCCCTCCAGGGCGCGGTCGGCGAGCAGCTCCTCGGCGCGCGCCAGGGTCGGATCGGTCACGACACCACCTGCCCGACACCCAGCAGCGCGGCGCGGATCGACAACAGGCCCCGGCGCGCGTGGGCCTTCACGGTGCCCAGCGGCATGCCGGTGGACGCGGCGATCTCGCCGTGCGACATCCCGTGGGTCGACAGCACGAGCACCTGGCGCTGCTCGGGGCGCAGGTTGTCGACCGCGCGGGCCGCCTCCTTGGCCTCGAGCGCGGCGTCCGGCAGCGCGCGT
>JAPLLF010000132.1 GCA_026387715.1 Pseudomonadota bacterium | reverse complement strand
AGATGGACAAGCTGATGGCGTGCGACAAGGCCAAGGCGATGCAGGATTCGATGAAGAGCGCGTTCGACACCTCCTGGAAGGCGATGGAAGGCGCGCCCGCCGAGGCGCGTGCCGGTATGGCGGCGGGCTGCAAGGCCACTGCGGACGGCATCAAGACGACCATCACGTCGATGGGCTGCTAGTTCTTACCTAGCTCGCTCGTGAAAGCCCGCCTCGGCGGGCTTTCGCATTTTCGGCGATCTGGACTACGGGCAGGTGACGTCGATGTCGACCGCGTTGTTGTCCTCGCGGCACTCGAGCGCGATCCCCGCGCCGGTCCCGCGATCGTCGACCACGACGCTCCCCAGGCCCCCCGCGCCGGACCACGTGCAGCTCGCCGTCACGCACGCGGTCGGATACAGCCGGGTGGCCGTCGTCATCGTGCAGCGCAGCTCGTCGGGCGGGCCCTTCGCGTACACCGCGATCGGCAGGCCCTGCGCGACCGGCTCGGTGCCGCGGTTGCACACCACGGCAGTGATCGTGGGCCCACCCGGATCGCACGTGACCGAGGTCGACTTGATCGTGAGATCGGGGATCGCACCGGCGGTCTGCCCATCCCCCGGCGTGTTCGCCCGGAAGTTGTTGAGGCCCGGCTTGGTCCAACAGCGACGTCCGGGGCACCTTGCCGTCCTCGCCGATGTTGGTGACCGCGTAGGCGTGCTGGTTCCAGATCTGCCGCGTGTTGATCCAGCGATCGATGCCGTCGGCGAGCACGCGGATGCCGCTCGCCGCCGCCGCCGCTGGATGCGACGCCCGACAGACCTTGCCCGCGGTGCTCGGGCCCGCGAGCGGATCGAGGCAGACGAAGCCATCGCCGCCACAGTCGTCGTCGAGCTCGCAGCGACACCGCCCGAGCGGATCGGCGAGCGCCTCGCGGCGACAGGGCGCCGTCGACGGACAGTCGGAGTCGTCGAGGCACTGCACGCCGTCGAAGATCGGATCGACGGCCGGGCACACCACGTTGCAGTTGGTGTTCGACGTGCTCACGATCTCCGCGTTGAAGTCGGCGTCGACGTCCGCGATCACCGGGTTCTCGTACCAGGTGCACGACGTCCGGTAGCGCGAGTACACGACCTTGCCCGACAGGCCGTCGTAGACGCGCGTGAAGCACTCGTCGCCGTAGACGACCTCGGCGCGATCGTCGCCGTCGAAGTCGAACACCGAGCTCCCGGTCGTGTTCGACGAGAAGTCCTGCGAGGCCTGCGCCCACAGGATGCCGTCGGTGCGCATCGTCGAGCACGTCGCCGGATCGGGCGTGCCACGGCAGTCGGGATCGAACACGACGTACGCGCTCGCGCCCGCCGAGGCGAACTCGACGCGCCCGTCGCCGTCGAAGTCCGCGATCGTCGGCGGTCCCCCCTTGCCGATCCGGGGATCGCCGATCGCGACGAGCGGGGCGACGAACAGCTCGCGCCCGAACACGTTGTAGATGTGCGAGGCCCCCGCGTGGATGATCACGACCTCGGGCACCCCGTCGAGCACCCCGCGATCGTCCGCGCCGGCCTCGGGGAACGTCCCGAAGTCGGCGATCGCGGTGTGGCCGTTGGAGGTCGGCGACAGCGCGTGCCCGAGCGCCCACCGTCGGTTCGTCCGATCCCACGTGTAGATCTGCTTGCCGGTGACGAGCTCCGCGTTGCCATCGCCGTCGAGATCCGCGGCGACCGGGAGGTACCCCGTGGAGATGCCGTCGGTGCCGAGATCCCCGAGGGACTCGTCGATCGTCGCGCCGGTCGCGCCATCGTAGACCGCGCCGTAGAACAGGACCTCGGGCTTGCCGTCGTCGTCGAGATCGTGGATCGAGGGCCCCGACCAGTTGCACAGCGCATCGCCGAACGTCGACGTCGTCTCCCACAAGGTCTCCCAGCCGGTCGGGCCGAGCGTGAACGCGATCAGGCCACCCTGCTGGCGCACCGCGACGATCTCCGGCGTCCCGTCGACACCTCCGAGATCCGCGATCGCGACGGACGTCGACGCGATCACGCCCTGCGGCGGCGCGAGCGTCGCCTGCTGCGCGCACGTCCGACCGTCGATGATGCGGATCACGCCGAAGAACGCGGGCACGTCGCCGACGCACGACTCGTGCCCGCCATCCTCGCCGTTGTACGAGGTGAAGACGATCGACGGCACGGTGAACTCGCCCTGCGCGTAGAAGCTCGCGACCATCGGGGTCGCGAGCACGTTCTTGTGCAGCGGGAACGGATCATCCACGGGTGGTGCGGTCCACTCGCACTGCGCCCCGGGGAAGAACACGCCCGGGACCGGCTCGCGCTTGCACGTCGGATCGTTCTCGCCGCCGGGCCCGGACGCACGGTGGCGTCGAGGCAGGCGGGGTCGCACAGGTCCGTGACCGGGGCGTCGACCTCGCCGGGGTTGTTCGTCGTCGAGTGACAGCTACACGACGGCGTGAGCGTCGAGGTGAGGATCAAGGCGAGTCCGGCCAGCCATCTCATGCCCCATCATACGTGCTGGCACGCACGTTCTGTGGATGACTTCAGCGACAGACCGCCTGCCCCACGCAGAGATCGTGGACCCCATCCTTGCGGATCTTCGCCTGGCGACGCGCCTCGGCGGCCTCGGCCTCGCGCTGCGCGGCGACCTTGGCGTCCCGCGCGGCCTTGAGGTCGGCGCTCGCCCGCTGGCGATCCGCACCCGACTGCGCATCGAGCACCCGCCTGGTCGCCTGGCTCACCTGGACGTCGAGCGCCGCGATCCTGGCCTGGAGCGACGCGAGCTCCGCGGCGGAGGTCTGCTGCTCCTTGATCGCGTTGTCGCGCTCGAGCGTCGCGACCGCGGCGGCGTGATTCGACGCCTCCGACTCGCCGATCGACTGGACGGAGAACCAGATCAGGACGCCGGTCGCGACCGTCGCGAGCGCGGTGACCGCGATCATCCACCGGGGGCGCTTCTGCTTGGCCTCGATGCGCCGGAGGTCGAGCTCCTCGCGCACGCGCAGCGCGTCGAGCTCGGCCTGATGCCGGGCGCGCGCCGCGGCCTCGTGGGCCTCGAGCGCGAGCCGCTCC
>JAPLLF010000653.1:1163-5733 GCA_026387715.1 Pseudomonadota bacterium | reverse complement strand
GCCACCGTCCACGTCACCGGCATCACCGGCTCGTCGGGCTCGGGCATCGCGCCGCAGGCCGGCACGCATCACCCGAGCCGGGCGGGCAACCTCAAGACCTACAAGCCGCTCGAGCACCAGCACGTGCCCGAGGTCGTGCAGTGCCTCGCCGATGCCGGCGGCAAGGGCGTCGAGCTGCGGTTCGTGCCGGTGTCGGCGCCGCTCACGCGCGGCATCTTCACGACGTGCTTCCTCGAGCTGGCCGACGTCGACAACGCGCGCCTGACCGCGCTGTTCGACGAGACGTTCGCGCACACGCCGTTCGTGCGCCGCCCCAAGAAGCGGCTGCCGGAGGTCGTCGCGGTCGCCGGCTCGAACCACGCCGAGGTCGGCTTCACCGTCGGGCCGGCCGTCCACGGCAAGCGCACGATCGCGACGTTCTGCGCCATCGACAACCTGATCAAGGGCGGCGCCGGTCAGGCGATCCAGAACATGAACCTCGTGCTCGGCTGCGCCGAGACGGCCTCCCTCGAGGACGTCGGGAACTGGCCATGAGCGCGAGCATGATCGTCGTCAAGATCGGCGGCGAGGTCGTCGGCAGCGGCGAGGCCGCGCTGCTCGGCGCGGATCTCAAGGAGCTCGCGAGCGCGCACCGCATCGCGATCGTGCACGGCGGTGGCCCGCAGGCGACCGAGCTGCAGAAGAAGCTCGGCCTGCCGACGACGCAGATCGCCGGCCGGCGCGTCACCGACGCCGCGACCCTCGACGTCATGAAGATGGTCGTCGCCGGCAAGCTCAACGTCGACCTGTGCGCGATCCTCGCAGCCGCGGGGGTGCCGGCGGTCGGCCTGCACGGCGCCTCGGGCCTCGTCGTGCGCGCCGAGCGGCGGCCCCCGACGGTGTACCCGAGCGCGGGGCCCGAGCCCGTCGATCTCGGCCTCGTCGGTGACGTCACCGGCTTCAACCTCGCGCTCCTCGAGACGCTGTGGGCCGCCCACTACGTGCCGGTGCTCGCGTGCCTGGGGGCCGACGCCCAGGGGGCCGTCTACAACATCAACGCCGATCTCGTCGGCAACCAGCTCGCCGCGGCGACCAAGGCCGCGCACCTGTTCCTCGTGACCTCGACGCCCGGCGTGCTGCGCGATGTCAACGATCCGAAGTCGCGGTTGACGCAGATCAGCTGCGCGGAGGCCCGGCAGGCGATCGTCGACGGGGTCGTCACCGGCGGCATGATCGCGAAGCTCGAGGAGGCGATGGCCGTGATCGACCAGGGTGTGGGGGCGATTCACATTCTCGGCAAGCTCGGCGCGGGTGACTTGCTCCGCGCGTTACGCGAACCGGGTTCGATCGGCACCACCCTGGTGCGTTGATTGCTACATTCCCCGCCATCATGGCGAACGACATCCTCGAGCTCGCGGGATCGCTGGGCTTCCTCGACGAGCTGAACGACCAGTACGTCGCGGATCCCGAGACCGTCGATACGAGCTGGCGCGATCTCCTCGGTGCGCCCACGCCGACGGGCCGCATCGGCAATGGCCACCAGGCGATCGCTGCCACCCCCGTCGCCGTCGTACGTGGGGTGCGGCCGGTCTCGGTCTCGATGCCGACGATCACCGCGGCGGGCACGCCGACGGTGTGGCCGCTCGTCAACGCGTACCGCGTGCGCGGTCACTTCGCCGCGCACCTCGATCCGCTCGGACTCCTCGAGGCTGCCAAGATCAACGAGCTCGATCCCCACACCTGGGGCTTCGGCGATCACGACCTCGATCGGGTGATCGACGTGACCGGCGTGCACGGGCTCACGCGCGCGACGTTGCGCCAGATCATCACGCACCTGACCAGGGTCTACGCTGGCTCGGTCGGCCTCGAGTTCATGCACATCAACGCGCCGACGCGCCGTTCGTGGCTCGCGGAGCGGATGGAGTTGCTGGTCGGCAAGCCGCCCGAGCGCGCGGTCCGCACGCGCATGCTCGAGCTCCTGATCAACTCCGAGCAGTTCGAGCGCTTCTGCCACACCAAGTATCCCGGCACCAAGCGGTTCTCGCTCGAGGGCAGCGAGGCGTTGATCCCGACGCTCGATCTGGTGCTCACGCACACGGCGCGCCTCGGCGCGATCGAGGCCGTGCTCGGCATGGCCCATCGCGGCCGGCTCACCGCGATCGAGGGGATCATGAAGCGGCCGGGCCGCGACCTGTTCGGCCAGTTCGAGGACGTCGAGCCCGAGAAGGCGATGGGCGGCGGCGACGTGAAGTACCACATGGGGTTCTCGTCGGATCGGGTCGATCCGCTCGGCGGGCACATGCACATCTCGCTCGCGTTCAACCCGAGCCACCTCGAGGCGGTCGATCCGGTCGTCGTCGGGCGCGTCCGCGCCAAGCAGGTCCGCCACCGCGACTTCGAGCATCGTCGCGTCGTCGGGATCCTCGTCCATGGCGACGCCGCGTTCGCCGGGCAGGGCCTCGTGCCCGAGACGCTGCAGCTGTCCGGCCTGCCAGGCTATCGCACCGGCGGCACCGTGCACGTGATCGTCAATAACCAGGTCGGCTTCACCGCGTCGCCCGCCGAGCAGCGCTCGACGCCGTACTGCACCGACGTCGCGAAGATGCTCGAGTGCCCGATCTGGCACGTCAACGGCGAGGATCTCGACGCGCTCGCCCGCGTCGTCGAGATCGCGTGCGAGTACCGCGCGCAGTTCCAGAGCGACGTCGTGATCGACATCTACTGCTTTCGCAAGTACGGCCACAACGAGGGTGACGAGCCGAGCTTCACCCAGCCGCTCATGTACGACCGGATCCGCGGCAAGCAGTCGCCCGTCGAGGTCTACAGCAACCACCTCGTCGCCGAGGGTGTCGTCGGCCCCGAGGAGCCGCTCGCGATCACCAAGCGACGCATCCTCGAGCTCGAGGCCGAGCTCGAGGCCGCGCGCGCGAGCAAGCTGCGCCCCGACACGCCGTCGATGATGGCGATGTGGCGCGGCTATCGCGGCGGCATGCTCGAGCATCCCGACGACGTCGACACGCGCGTGCCGCGCGAGCTGCTCACGCAGCTCGCCGAGCACATGACGACGTTGCCGCAGGACTTCATCCCGCACCCGAAGATCGTCAAGCTGCTCGAGCAGCGCCTGCAGATGGGCAAGGGCGAGCGGCTGCTCGACTGGGGCATGGCCGAGATGCTCGGGTACGCCTCGCTGCTCGCGCAGAAGGTCGACGTGCGGCTCACCGGGCAGGACTCCGGGCGCGGCACGTTCTCGCATCGCCACGCGATCCTCACGGACGTGAAGACCGGCCGCGAGCACCTGACCCTCGGAGGCATCGCTCCCGATCAGGGTGACTGCCGGATCTACGACTCGTCGCTGTCGGAGGCCGGCGTGCTCGGCTTCGAGTTCGGCTACTCGCTCGATTACCCCGATGCGCTCGTCCTGTGGGAGGCGCAGTTCGGCGACTTCGCCAACGGCGCGCAGGTGATCATCGATCAGTTCCTGACGTCCTCCGAGGACAAGTGGAAGCGCCTGTCGGGGCTCGTGCTGCTCCTCCCACACGGCTACGAGGGGCAGGGCCCCGAGCACTCCAGCGCGCGCCTCGAGCGCTTCCTGCAGTCGTGCGCCGAGCACAACATCCAGGTCTGCCAGCCGACGACCCCGGCGCAGATGTTCCATCTGCTGCGGATGCAGAGCCTGCGCAGCCTACGCAAGCCGCTCGTGGTGATGACGCCCAAGTCGCTCTTGCGGCTCCCCGCGGCGGCATCGCCGCTCGAGGACCTCGCGACCGGCCGGTTCCATCGCGTGCTGGGCGATGATGCGGCCGACCCGACCAAGGTCGACCGCATCCTCGTGTGCAGCGGCAAGATCTACTTCGAGCTCGTCGAGGAGCGCGCGCGGCGCGCCGACGACCGGGTGGCGATCGTGCGCTGCGAGAAGCTCTATCCCTGGTGGGATTCCCTCGTCGCGGCCGCCACCACGGACCACTTCACGCGGGCGACGTCGCTGGTGTGGGTGCAGGACGAGCCGGCCAACATGGGGGCGGCTCAGTTCGTGACGCCGAAACTCGAGGCCCTCCTGGCTGGCGGGCGTGGGGGAATCTCGTTCGCGATGGTCTCGCGCGCGGAGAGCGCGAGCCCGGCGACCGGATCGCACAAGGCGCACGTCATCGAGCAGCAACAGATCCTCAAGCAGGCTTTCGATCGCTAGCTTGTTTGGGGGTAGCATGCGCGCCATGACGGATCTGGTTGTGCCTCAGCTCGGTGAGTCGATCACCGAGGCAGTCGTCGCCAAGTGGCTCGTGCAGGTCGGCGAAACGGTCGCGATCGATCAACCCCTGGTGGATCTGGAGACCGACAAGGTCACCGTGCAGCTGCCGTCGCCGTCGGCGGGCGCGTTGACCGAACAGCGCTTCGCGGTCGGCGCGACCGTGCGCGTCGGCGACGTCGTCGGCGCCGTCGACCCAGCACAGGCCGGCAAGGCCGCCGCGAAGCCCGCTGCCAGCCCGGGGCCACAGGCGCCGGCGCCGGCGGCGGTGGTGGTCGCGCCGCCCCCAATCCGCCCGACGCCCGCGCCCGCGCCCGCGCCCACCGCGCGTCCCGTCGCGGCTGCGAA
>JAPLLF010000653.1:0-1137 GCA_026387715.1 Pseudomonadota bacterium | reverse complement strand
CCACGCCCGCGAGGTCGGGACGATCGCCCGGGCGACCACGTCGGCCCCCGCCGCCGCGCCGGTCGACTACACCGCGCGCCTCGCCATGGTCGATCCGCGCGACGAGGTCGTCCCGATGTCGCCGCTCCGCAAGCGCGTCGCCGAGCGCCTCGTCCAGGCGCAGACCGAGTCGGCGTCGCTGACGACGTTCAACGAGGTCGACATGACGGCCGTCATGGAGCTGCGCGCGAAGTTCAAGGACAGCTTCGAGAAGGCGCACGGCGTAAAGCTCGGCTTCATGTCGTTCTTCGTGAAGGCCGCCGTCGCCGCGGCGCGGCTGTACCCCGGCATCAACGCCGAGGTCATCGGCGGCAGCATCGTCTACAAGCGCCACTACGACTTCGGCATCGCCGTCGGCACGCCCAAGGGCCTGGTCGTCCCGGTGCTCCGTGATTGCGACACCCGCAGCTTCGCGGGCATCGAGCAGGGCATCGTGGAGCTCGCGACCCGCGCCAAGGACGGCAAGCTCACGCTCGCCGATCTGTCGGGTGGCACGTTCTCGATCACGAACGGCGGGATCTACGGCTCGATGATGTCGACGCCGCTGCTCAACTACCCGCAGACCGGCATCCTCGGGATGCACAACATCGTCAAGCGGGCGATGGTCGTGGGCGATGCCGTCGTGGTGCGCCCGATGATGTACCTCGCGCTCAGCTACGATCACCGCGTGGTCGACGGCAAGGAAGCCGTCTCGTTCCTCGTCGCGGTCAAGGATCGACTCGAGTCGCCCGACCGCATGCTCCTCGAGGCGTGAGCTCGTCCTAGCGGACGACGACGGCCGCGCCCGCGAGCGGATCGGCCGGCGCGGGCAGGGCGGCCCCATCGAAGCGCGCGGCCGCGGTGTGCGCGACGCCTGCGACGAAGCCGCCGGAGATCGGGGCGAGGGCGGTGATCTCCTCGCGGCCATCGCCGGTCGCGTGCCACACGCGCGTCACGCGGGCGCGCACGGGATCGAACGCGAGCACGAACGCGTCGTCGCCGCCGGCCGCCGTCAACATCGACGGTGCCGGTGCCACGACGTCGAGCGGCAGCGTGCCCGAGAAGAAGCCCGCGATCACGAAGCCGGCGCCGGCCGCGCTGATCGCGGAGATCCCGTCG
>JAPLLF010000379.1 GCA_026387715.1 Pseudomonadota bacterium | reverse complement strand
GTGATGTCGATCTCGACCTGAGCGCTTGACAGGGGAGGGCTGGGTCGCTAGAAAAGCACCCTGCCGCTGCGGGAGTAACTCAGTGGTAGAGTGCAACCTTGCCAAGGTTGACGTCGAGGGTTCGAATCCCTTCTCCCGCTCCACGATTCTAAGGCGTTAGCGAGCCGATGACGGCGAGCGGATCGGCGCATGACCACCGGCATGACCACCTCTGTGGTTGCCCAGGAAGGTGCACGATGACCGAAGCATCCAACATCCAGATCGCGACGCTCATCTGCGTGGGAATCACGGCAGTCGTAGCCGTCGCCGGGTTCCTGATCACCACGGTGGTTCGTGGTCGCCGATCTGAACGTCGTGCCGCTGCCGCCGAGGCTCGGTCAATTGCCGCGGAGGCGCGAGCCGATGCTGCCGAAGCCCGAGCCCACGCGGCGGAAGACCACGCCTGGGAAGAGCGTGTCTTCGAGACCCGCTTGTCGGCATTCGTCGATGAGGTTCGCGACCTGCTCTGTGGCGACTCGGTCGAAGGGATCGAGATGCCCGAAGCCGAAGTCGAGCGTGATCATCGGCTGCTTGCTGACATCGCCGTGTCTCGTGGGCTGCTCGCTCGCGGTACTCGCCCTGGACACGTGGTACTGCCCGAGCAGCCGGAACGTCATGTCATCGACTACAACCGCGGTGGGATCTTCCGCAGCTCGATCTTCGATTGAAGTCGCCGTGACCCGCATCAACATAACGACGGCGGGCCGATCTCTGGTGCGCATCACATACGGCGGCGGCGAAATCACGTTCGAGTCCAACCTCGGCGAGGGTGCATCTGCGCAGGCGATCGGCGATGCAATGGAGCGGCTCGGACGATCTGTCGGCGCCGAGGAGCAGGCTCGGGCCGAGGTTGCTGGACTCCGCAAGCAGCAGGCATCCGTGCAGGTTCTCGCTCGCGCGATGGCGCAGATGGTTTCGGAGATCAACGCGACCCTCAGCGTCCCCGACGTCGACGTCGACCTCGGCGAGTGGATTCCGGCGACCTCCAACTAAGGCGATAGGGATGCCACGCCACCTCTGGTCATCCGTTGCACTTCCGGTTCAGCACACTCTCGAAGCGCGTGGCCTCGCGGAAGCAGCCGCACTTGTGGCGCATGCCGTTTGGACGGTTGACGCGCTCCACTATCTTGCCGACGTCGACTGCCCCATCGACGCGAGGGGGCACGACCTTCAAGTCGTCGACATCGCCCACGTGCGATGGGCCACCGGAACCGCCGTTACGGCGCTCGATCTGTGCGCCGCCGTCCTTGCACGTGTGTTTCTCGGGCACGCGACGAAGCATGAGTACGACCTCCGAGACTTCGAACCACCACCGCTCGTGATTCCACCAGCGGTCCCGTCGAAGAATGCGCGAGAGCGATCGCAAGACCGAGCGTCGTTGCCAGCCGACGCGGTGACCTGGGTTGACGCGGTAATCGGGGACAAGGACTACAAGCCGGTGATGGCGACACGAAATCCGATGACGCACGCGCGGCTTCCACGACACCTTTCTACCGGAAGCCGCACGAGATACGAGTTCGGCGGCGGCCAGTTGACCGTCACCGAGATCGTGGAACGAGCGACTACGTTCGCGACTCGCAGCGTCGAGAACTTCCTCGCAATCGCGTTCTAAGAACTGCCGATGCGGCGAGTAGAACTACGCCACGCGGCGCCCGGTCGCGATGTCGATCACCCGTGCGATCGCGCTGCGCATTTCTGGATCGCCGACCGTCGAGTACCTCTGCTGCATGGCCTGCGTGGCATGCCCGCAGATCGCGCGGGCCACGACGTCCTTCACCTTCGCCTCGCGCGCGAGATCTTGGAACGTGCGCCGCATGGCGCGAGGTGACACCGAGTAGCCCAACTCCAAGACCTTCGCGACATCCGCGAACGGCTTGTCGAGTGACGATCTCGACCTGTGCCCGCCACCCTTGTTCCAGCGCGACGGTGCGGCCGGGAACAGCAAGTCGGACTCGCGCAACGCCGCCGCTCCTTTCGGGTTGCGGCGCTCGATCTCCTTCGCGTGCTGTTCGAGTCGGTCGACGTGCCAACGCAGGACCGCGAGTTGCTCGGGATCGAGGTCGATGATCTGGTCGTTGTCGGTCAGCCGAGGAATGCGAACGCGTAGTGCTGCGGGTGCCGGATCCGCATCTGCGCCAGGAACTCCGGGACGTCCTTGGGCTTCACCGAGTTCGGGTCCTCGTATGTGTACGTCCGGTGCGCTCGTAGGCTGACGTTGTCGACATCGGTCATGACGTCGCGGATGCCGAACTCGCGCGATGCCTCGGCTGTGATCTGCCGGAGGACGCCGAGGATCGTGTTGACCGTGTTCGGGCTGTAGCCCTTCCCGGCGAGCTTGCGTTCACGGCGCGTGTCCTTCGCGGTCTCCCGCTCGGCCAGCAGGTCGTTGGTCTTCCAGTTCTCGGCGTCCTCGCGCGCGAACATGTCCATGAAGATCGGACCGAACGCAGGTACAAGGTGCAGTCGAAGTGCGCTCTCCCACTTCGCACGCCCGGCCGCCGACAAGATCGCCTTGCTGGCGACCTTCCGCTCGAACACCGTACCGGCCCAGTCGCAGAAGTGGGGATACGAGGAGGTCGCGTTACTCGAACCGTCGCGAACCTCGTCGCGCGCAGTCTCCAGTTCGGCGGCAGCAGCCCCGGCGCTCTTGCAGTCGGGCAAGGCACGGTTCACACCTCGCACCTGTCCGGTCTTCTTCGTTACAACGCGAGCACGGACCCGAAATCCGCCATCACGACGCCGCCAGATTCCGGGGAGCACGGGCTCGGAGCTGATCCAGTCGTTCCAGCGGTAGACCCAGTGTTCCGTCGACTTCTGCTTCGTCGGCGAGGGTGGATCGACTGGCTGCGGGTCCGCGGCACGGGCTCCGCGAACACGCGACCGTTCGACGGTGTCGTCGTCTCTCACATCGACCTCTTCGTTGCGATCTGCTTGATCCGGTCGAGGGCGCGATCGATTTGGGCAGACTTCGCGGTGTGCTTGGGTGCCGACCTCCGAGGTGCTGCGGTGGCGCACGTCGTCGCGGCGGGCTCGTTTGCGACATCACCCAGCAGCAACCGATCGAGGTCGTCCCGACGAAGCACACGTTGCGCTCGCGGACGACCACCAACACGACCGGAAACATGGAAGACGCCGCCGTCGATCGCGCGGTTCAACGTCGATCGCGAGAGGCCGGTATACGCAAGTGCACGGTTGAAGGTCAGCAAGGGCGGCCATTCGAGAATGACCTGCGCCTTACTGGCGGGCCGGATCGATCGGTCCTTCACGAGCAACTGTCCCCTCGCAGTGCCCGACGACTTTCACAGGTGGCAAGACGCTCTCGACTTGACCGACGGCCTCTGTCGCCGCCGCCGTCAGGGTCGTTGCTCGGCCCCGCGCGATTCGCTCCGCGCACGACGCGCGCTCGCCGAGCCCGAGCCGATGCCGGCCGTCGTGCACGAGCGCCCGACCGCGAGCGACATCGAGCAGTTGCGTTCGTCGCGTTCGCGCGGGCTCGGATGCGGGCTTCGCGGGCGCGCATGACGGCGCGAAGTGCGTGTCGTGACATCGTGTCGAGCCACGCGGCGGCCATGGCGCTGTCGCCCGGCATCGCAGCCGCTTTCCGTCCCGTCGCCTCCTGGATCGTGATTGGGACGAGATCGATCACGGCGGCGAGGTGGAGGCCGAGCAGTCCGCGATGGACATGCCGCCGCGTCGCGCGACGATTCCGCTCTGTCACGACTCGTCGTTCATCGACGACTCGTCGATGTCCTTTACGAACGTTCCGGCGTGAAGCAGCTGGTCAGGCGAGCACCTACACGTCACGTGGTACCTGATCTTGGCACCATAGTAGGTGCGTCGGGTGCCGCCAGCTCTGGACGCTCTCTCGGTCTCCTCGATGTACGTCTGGCTGACGATCAGGCTGCACCCGCGTCGAAGCCCGTACTCCTTGGTCTTGGTATTTCGACGAACATGGTTGGAGACACTGTCTATCGAGAGGCTGATCGTCTCGGACGCTTCGAGGTCCGCGGTGCGGAGGTCGCACTCGCACTCCCCGCAGATCAGCGAGATGTGTATCTGGGCTCTGACGTAGAGCTTGACGTCTTGCCGTCCGGCTTCTTGAACTGGGTTCCCGAACAGCTCCACCGATGGCTCTCCGTACAGCGGGGAGCGGTTGCGTTCACAAAGCGAGCACCACATGACTCTGTCTCCCTTCGGCCTGAGCCAGGCAAAGCGCCGCCAGTTCGCGAAGGGCTCAGCTTCACGAGGGCGCGACCAACGAGGTCGTTGGTCACCTGTACTTCTGTCATGACACTCGCCCCGGCGCAAGCGTCAAGTTATTGATATTGTTCACGAAAGATCGCTCGCGCGATCGACCGCTCGTGTCCGCGATCCACCGGATCGCGCGCGCGATCGATGGCGCCGTTCGCGCCTCGCGGCCGACGACGACCGCCCCGATCGCGCGCGCGATCAGGCTCGGATCAAGAGCACGATAGTGAATACTTTGGTGCTCTTCCGGCGGGTGCGACCGAAGACTCGGTCTGACTTCAGCGGCGACCTAAGACAGATCCAATCCGGTCGTGATCGGAGATCCACCACTCGACGCGCGGCGACTTCGTCGGCGGCGGGATACTGATCCACCAGCGCGTTAGATCGGCAGTGCGCGGCCGCCTTCGTGGGGCTCAG
>JAPLLF010000514.1 GCA_026387715.1 Pseudomonadota bacterium | reverse complement strand
TCCTGGTCGTCAGCGGCACGCGCTCGGCGACCCCGTGGGCCGAGCGGAAGCTCGACCTGCGCGTCGAGGACTCGCCCGCGCCGATCGCCGAGCTCCACCGGCTCGTCGGGCTCGCGCGCGCCTACGATCAGATGAACCAGGGCGATCTGGCGACCGAGCATGGCGACATGGCCGCGGCGATCGACCACTACGGGGCCGCCGCGCGCGCCGTCCCCGACAGCGCCGAGATGATCTACTGGCAGGCGATGGCGCTCGCCGAGCATGGCCAGCTCGACCGCGCTCTGCCGCTCGCGCACCGCGTGTTCACCCAGGACCCCGCCTACCGCGAGCTCACCCGCCGGCTCCCCGCCGCCGGCCTGTTGAATCCCGCCGCCGCGACACGCCTGCTGGCGCCGTGAAGACGATCAGTTCTCCGTCGCGCCCTGCGTGATCCACGCCTGGATCAGCCGGTACGCCGGATCGCTGGGGCCCGTGAAGGTGATGTTGGGATGCCCGTCGGGTGGCACCTCGCGCGACGGCATCGTCAGCACGAGGCTCTGCGTCGGGTGCTCCTTGTCGACGCGGAACTTCGGCGTGCCCGGGCGCAGCTCGTCGACGAGCTCGGTGTACGCCTTGTGCGGGCTGCCACCGCCGAGATCGAGCCCGGCGTCCTTGCCGCCACCGTTGGCGGCGTGGCACCCGACGCAGCCCAGGCTCGTGAACAGCGGGAACACCTGGGTGGCGAACGACACGTTCGCCGGCAGCGGCGGGGTCGTGCCGGTACCGACGATCACCTCGGCGATCGAGACCACGTCGTCGCCGATCGGGATCGCCGCCGCCATGTTCACCGACGCGTTCGGCGCCGCCGTCAGCGTCGGCAGCCCGGGCGACAGCACGTCGAAGTAGGCGACCCACCCTTCCCCGCTGGTCTTCGTCTGATCGGCGGCCACGGCGAGCGTCCCGTCGAGGAACACCGGGCCCTTCACCGTCGAGGCGCCCACGTCGGCGAGCGCGAGCTCGCTCCTGAGCACGCCGAGCCTGGGCTGGTGCGCGTCGTCGACGAGGTGCGCGAGGATCATCCCGTGCCCCGCGCGCGGCGTCGCGCCCGCCGCGGCCGCCAGGCTCGCCAGCGTGACCTCGTCGACCACGACCGGCGCCTCCTCGAAGTTGTCGGTGACGAACAGGATCGAGCTGCGCGTCGCGTGGTGGGTCGGCGGCACCGCCACGACGACGTCGACGAGCGAGTTCTCGAGCACGCCGTCGATCGTGAACGACACCCCGGCGACCGTCACCACCGGCGGTGGCGACAGCTGGCCCTCGACGACGACCGTGGCGGTGCCATCGACGAGCACGTTCTGGGTCTTGAAGTCGCGCAGCTGGCCCTGCAGCGTGACCGAGCCACCGACCGGGTCGCCCTGGGCGTGAAAACCACAACCCGCGAGGGCCGCCACGAACAGGACTCGGGTCATCCACCTATGGTGGGGTCGAACCGGGCCGGCGTTGCCGAAAAACGACCCGTCAGTGACAGTTACCGCCGTCGCAGCGGACCGCGCAGCTCGCGTCCTGCGCGCACGAATTGGCACAGTTGCCACCGTCGCAATCGAGCGCGCACGTCGCGCCCGCGCCGCAGGTCGAGCGGCAGTTGCCGCCGTCGCACGCCACGTTGCACGTCGCGCCGGGCGCGCAGTCGATCTGGCAGTTGCCGCCATCGCAGCGGACGTTACAGGTCGAGCCCGTCTCGCACGCGAACGGGCAGTTGCCACCGTCGCACTGCCACGCGCACACGCTCCCCGCGGGGCACGACTGGGCGCCGCTGGACGTCGACACCTCGACGCCGCCCTGCGGCTCCGAGTCGCCGCCCGCGGGCGGCGGCCCTCCGGTCGACGGACCACCCGGCGTGGTCGACGTGGGGGGTGGAGCCGCAGCGACCATGCAGCCGACGAGCGCGAGCGCGAACAAGGCGAGTTTCGACATGTCCGCCACGGTACCAGAAGACCCACGCGACGATCAGCGACCGAGCGCGACGAGCGCGACGCGCAGCCGCGACACCACCCCCGCGGTCGTCGCGATCGCACACAGGTCGAACAGCGTCGCGTCGTCGGCCCCGGCGGATCGCAGCGTCGCGAAGCTCGCGTCGCCGAGCCGCCACGGCGCCAGCGTGACGTCGTCGACGAGCGTCGCGATCGCCGGTTCGAGCGGCGCGTCCGACGCGGCCCCATCACCATCGCCCAGCAGCCGGGCGACGCGCCCGGCGATCGCCCGCCGCACCTCCCGGGGGATCGAGGCCTCGCGCTCCATCACGTGGTCGACCCAGCGTGGCAGCGCGGCCGCGGTGGCCGCGCGCGACGCGAGCTCGATCGCGGGCGTCCCGGTGATCGTCGTCGGCGCGGCTGCCAGCGGCGGCGTCGTCGGGTCGGCGTGCGGCGGCATCACGGCGACGTCGTAGTCGAGCGGCACGCCGACCGCGTCCGCGATCCGGTTGAGGTGCCCGAAGTACGCCGCGAGCGCGACCGCCTGCAGCAGGTCGTCGTCGCCCAGCCCCGCGTCGCGATAGCGCGCGCGATGCGCCGCCGACAGCGTCCACGGCGCGTGCGTCACGATCGTCGCGATCTCCGCGAGCGCGGCCATGCGCCCCGGATCTACCGGGTCGTCACCTTCGAGCGCGACACGCAGAAACTCTGCGTGAGCGGCCGTTCAATAGAGGCACTGGTTGAGCCGCGAGGTGGTCGCGTTGACCTGCTCGCGCTCGTGCCACCGCAGCGGCCCTGCACCGTTGAGCGTCGTCGACGTGCCGAACACCTTCGGGATCAGCTGCGGATCGAGGCTGTGCGCGCAGATGATGCCCGGCACCCCGCCGTGCTTCGGCCGATAGGCCGGCGGCAACGGCCGCTCGCGCATCCGGTCGTAGACCTCGCGCAACACGCCGGTGGAGGCAGCGTGGTCCATGATCGCGAGCGCCATGCCTGCACTCTACCAGACCGGGCTCACCAATCCTGACCGCGTTGCGCGAGCCACGCGCGGCCGAAGAAGTACTGGAACGGCACGTGGATGCGCTCGGACCACGAGCGCTCCGTGTGCTGTCCCTCGGGAAAGCTGAACTGCACCAGATCGACGCCGAGCCGATAGCCGCGCGACACCAGCAGATCGCGCATCGCGTTGGTCGCGCCGTAGTTGTCCTTGGGCCAGCCGCTGTCCATGTAGATCAGGAGCTCGCGCCGGGGTTCGCGCGCGATGCGCTCGAACAGATCGTCGAACACGCCGAACGTGCTCGACAGGCACGCGACCCGCCCGAACACCTGGGGATAGGTCCACGCGAGGTGCAGCGCCGCCACACCCCCGAGCGAGGACCCCATCGTCACGGTGTCCTCGGCGCCGGGGCGCGTGCGGAACTCCGCGTCGATCTGCGGCTTGAGCTGCTCGACGATGAACCGGCCGTACGCCCCGTAGCCCGGATGGGTGTAGTCGCGCTCGCGATCGGCCGGCCAGATCCCGACGACGATCGCCTTGCGGATCGCGTTCATCTGCGCGAGCCGATCCATGGTCTCGTCGACCTGCCACTCGTTGCCGAGGAACGCCTCGCTGGAGCAGAACAGGTTCTGGCCGTCCTGCATGTACAGCACGGGGAACCGCCGCAGCGTGTTGTCGTCGTAGCCCGGCGGGAGATAGATGCGGACCGACCGCGTCACGCCCTCGAACTCGAGCTCGCGGAGCGGAGACAGCTGACCTCGCTCCTCCCCGAAGAACCACGGCCACAGCACGCGATCGGGCTCGTGGGAGGTGACGACGTAGTTCGTGCCCTTGGCCCAGATGACCTCGCCGGCGCTCGGCGTCCCGAGGCGCAGCACGGGCTTGACCTCGAGGGTGGGGCCGACGACGTCGACCTCGAAGCACGCGTGGGTCTCGCTGGTCGCGTAGGGCAGGACGTCGCGGTCCCAGTCGGCCGCGGTCCGCAGCACGAGCTGGCCGCGCGTCAGCGGATAGTTGATGGTGAGGCGCATCGTCCGGTGGCACGGTCCCACGCCTCCAGGGGCCGTGCGACAGTTCCGCAGGTGAACAACGCGACGCTCAACGGTCGATACCGGATCGAGTCGAAGATCGGCGAGGGAGGGTTCGGCGCCGTGTACCGCGGCGTCGAGCTCGCGACCAACCGCCCGGTCGCGCTCAAGCTGCTGCATCCCAGCATGGCCACGGACCAAACCCTCGTCGCGCGGTTCCGCCGCGAGGGCATGGTCGCGTGCAACCTCCACGATCCGCACACGATCACGACGTACGAGTTCGATCAGACGCCCGACGGCACGCTCTACATCGCGATGGAGCTGCTCGCCGGCCAGAGCCTCCACCAGGTGTTCCGCGCGCAGCGCACGCTGGCCTGGCCGCGCGTGTTCAAGATCCTCGTCGAGATGTGCAGCTCGCTGCGCGAGGCGCACGCGCAGGGCATCGTCCATCGCGATCTCAAGCCCGACAACGTCTACCTCGAGGTGCGGCCCGGCAATCCCGAGTTCGTGAAGGTGCTCGACTTCGGCATGGCCAAGGTCGCGCTCGGCGATGGCGCCGATCCCAACGCGCAGAAGCTCACCGTGATGGGCCAGACGCTCGGCACGCTCGAGTACATGTCGCCCGAGCAGCTGATGGGCGCGCAGCAGCTCGACGGCCGCAGCGACATCTACGCGCTCGGCGTGCTCGCGTACGAGCTGATCACCGGGCGGCTCCCGTTCCCCGACATCAAGCAGCCGGTCGCGCTCATGATGGCGCAGCTCCAGCAGACGCCCCCACTGCCATCCACGGTGAACCCGGACGGCAACATCCACCCCGACGTCGACGCCGTGATCATGCGGTGCCTCGACAAGG
>JAPLLF010000696.1 GCA_026387715.1 Pseudomonadota bacterium | reverse complement strand
CAGGCGGTCGAGGTCGTCGCCGAGGGCGATGACGTCGAGCGCGGGCGCGAACCGGCGCACGCGCGCGGCCGTGGCGGCCTCGGCGATCACCGCCGTGAACTGCGCGCGCGTGAGGGCCTGGGCGAGTCGATCGTCCGGATCGTCGGGTGCCAGCCCGACGACCGCGTAGCCGCGGGCGATCGCGGCGAGCTCGATCACGATCCACTCGACGCGGTTGCCGACGAGGACGCCGAGCACCGGCCGCACGCCGGCGCGCTCGAGTCGATGCGCCAGCGCACCCGCGAGCTGCTGCGCGCGCGTCCACACCTCGTGGTAGCGCAGCTGCGGGCGGTAGGTGCCGTCGGGATCGCGCGCCTCGATCAGCACCCGGTCGCGATGCAACGCGAACGCCCGCACCATCGCGTCGGGCAACGTGGCCGCGTGGACGTCCCCGGCGAGGACCACCGCCGTCGTGATGGCGAGCGCGACCGGCTCGTCGGGCGTGGTGGTCACGACGACCCGCAGGTACCGCGCGATCACCGGGGCATCGAGCGTGAGCCACGCGCGGCCATCGCCGAGCCCGTGCGTCGTCGCGACCAGCGCGTGCGCGGGCATGTCGCCGTCGGGCATCTGGAAGCCGAACGCGTGACACGCGACGTGCGCGCTCGTCGGGAGCGAGCGGAGGTCGATCCGGAACCACGGGAGATACATCGCGCGCCCGAGATCGAGCTCCCACCACGGCGCCGCCTCGCACGCGGTCGGGGTCGCGTAGGGTTCGAGGCCGGGGGCATCCCCGACGCCGGCGCCTTCGGACGCGCTCGACTGGCGCGTGAACCGATGGAACGCGGCGTCGACCACCGGCAGGGTGATCGGGTCGCGCACGACCGCCATCCGCTTGACGCGCAGGCAGACGCGGAGCTGGCGTGGTGGCGCGTCGAGCACGAGCGGCGTGTCACCGTCGACGAGCCCGAGCGTGGTGCCGTCGAGCGCCTGGACGTCGAGCTGCCAGAGCTCGCGCCACCGGTGCTCCGCGAGCGCGCCTGGATCGATCGCGATCACCGCACGCGTGGCGGGCGTGAGCTCGACGAGCAGGTCGCCGTGCTCGTCGAACGCGATCCGGAACGGCCCGACGGGATCGTCGCTGACGACGCCGTGGATCGCCGCCCGATCGTCGAGCGCGACGGTCAGCGCCCGCCGGGTGAGGGCGGACATCAGCCACGCCTCGTTCGCGGTCCAGCGAACGACAGGCTCAGCGGAAGCCGAGGAAGACGACGTGCTCAGTACTGACCAGGCGCCGGCGCCGGGCTGTTGACCGGCGGCGGAGCACCCGAGGGACCACCCATCGGGGGCGGACCGCCCGCGGGGGGTTGCTGACCGGCGGCGCCGCAGCCGTAGTGGATGCGCCACGCGGTGGCGGTGCGGGTGCTCTGCTGGCCGGTCGTCGTCGAGTCGCTCGCCGCGCGCCGCCCGTTGCGCGACACGGCGGAGTCCGACGACGTGTCCTCGCGGGAGTACGTGTCGGTCCCGATGGCCTCCTCGCCTTCGGAGATGATCGTGGCGCCGGCGGCCTGGCAGTGCTGGCTCATGAGCTGGTTGGCCTGCTCCATCGCCTTGCTGCGATCGCCCTGCAGCTCGATCACCCCGCCGTATTGATCGCGGCGGATGACCTTGGCGTTGCCGCAGCCAGCGAGCGCGGCGAGGAGGACCAGACCGAGGGTGCGAGTCGAACGATTAACCCTGCGCGCATGGCGGTCACCCTCGAGTCGCGGATCGATCACGTGATGCTCTATGCTCGCGGTGCGCGCGTGCGGCGGGTCGCCACGCTCGCGCGGCCGCTGCCGCGCGAGGTGCGCATCGTCGGCTTGCCGATCGCGGCGATCGACGACACCGTGCGCGTCGAGCTGTCGGGTGGCGGCCTCGTGCGCGCGGTGCGGACGACGCTCGACCTGCCAGCCACGGCGCCCGCCGCCGAGGTCACGCCGGAGCTGGCCGACGCGCGTCGACGCGCCGCGCTCGCGCGCACCACGCAGGAACGCATCGCGCACGCCGTCGAGCTCGCCGAGGCCGCGCCGATCGCGCTCGCGGATCCGACCGACGAGCCGCCGGCCGCGTGGACCGACGTGATCGCCGCGCGCCGCGCGCTGCTCGTCGCTCGCGGGCAACGCGAGCTCGCGCTGCGCGAACAGCTCGCCGTGGCCGCGCGCGAGCGCGACCTCGCCGACGAGGCGCTGCGGATCGCCGAGGCCCGCGCCGCCGCGGCCAGCACGGCCCACGCGACGAAGCTGCACGAGCTGCGCAAGGTGATCGAGCTCGAGCTCGAGCTCGACGATGCCGCCGCCGACGGCGTGGGCGAGGTCGAGCTCCGCATCGAGTATCAGGTCGCGTCCGCGCGCTGGGCGCCCGCGTACGTCGCGCGCCTCGACGGCGAGACCGTGACCGTCGAGCTGCGCGCGGTCGTCGCGCAGGCCTCCGGGGAGGACTGGAACGGTGCGGCGCTCGCGCTCTCCACCGCGGAGCCGGCGCGGTTCGCCGCGCTTCCCGAGCTCCACGCCCAGCGGATCGGTCGCCGACAGGACGCACCCGTCCGCAGCGGGTTCAAGGCGCCGCCGACGGGCGCCCGCGCGCTGTACGGCGACTACGAGCGCGCGTTCCCGTCGCGTCCTTCGCCAGCACCAACCTCGCGAGCGCCAGCGCCGCCGCCGCCGCCGCTCGAGCTGCTGGAGGACGGGATCGCGGACGAGGTGTGGGACGACGAGGAGTCCAACGCCAAGGAGGCGTTCCACACGCCGGTCGGTGGCAGCCCGCCGATCCAGAGCCTGTACCAGCAGGACGCCCGTGGCGGAGGCGGTCGGCAGATGTCGGGACGCGAGGAGCTCGCGCGTCGACGGGCGCCGACCGGCGCGCCGATGCCGTCGATGCCGTCGATGGCGCCGATGGCGTCGGCCATGGCGGCCCCCATGCGGAACGCCTCCGATCTGAAGGCGAAGAAACAAAGCCTCGAGGCGCCCGAGGAGGCGGCCGGCGGGATGGTCGCGGGGATGGCAGGCGAGGTGATGTCGACGCCCCGGCTCGACTACGGCAACCTGCGCATGGCGTCGCCGAGCTCGACCGAGCGCGGCGCGCTGGTCGCCGCCGCGCGGGGGGACGTGCGCGCGCAGGCGATCGCGGCCGAGGTCGCGACCTGCATCCGCCGGATCGCGGAGCTCGCGTTGCCGAGCGGCTGCGCGGCGAGCTGGGATCACACCTACGACTACGCGTACGTCGCCGAGGGGCGTGTCGACGTGACCTCCGACGGTGCGTGGACCTCGCTCGCGATCGCCGCGAAGCCCGGCACCGCGAAGCTGCGCCACGTCGCGGTGCCGCGCGAACAGCCGGATGCGTTCCGGGTCGCCGCGATCGCCAATCCGTTCGGGGGCCCGCTGCTCCCCGGCCCGATCGACATCTACGACCGCGGGCAGTTCCTGGTGACCAGCACCGTCGAGTTCACACCCCCGGGCGGCACGGTCGAGGTCGGCCTGGGCGTCGATCCGCTCGTGAAGATCGCTCGCAACACCGAGTTCCGCGAGGAGGCCGCGGGCATGCTGCGCGGCGCCCTCAAGCTCGTGCACGCGTTCGTCATCGACGTCGAGAACCTG
>JAPLLF010001105.1 GCA_026387715.1 Pseudomonadota bacterium | reverse complement strand
GATGATCAGCCCCGCCGACGTCGGCGTCAGCGACCCGTTGTTGGCGACGCCGGGCAGGTTCTTGAGGCCGGCGAGCGCGTCGCCGCGCGCGCCCGGCACCCGGGTGAGCTCGCGGCGCTCCAGGGTCGTCGCGCCGGGGCTCGCGGTCACCCGTCCACCGGAGATCTCGATCACCTCGCCGCCTTGGCCGTCGCGGGTCGCGGTCATCGCGATGCGCAGGTCGCCGCCGACGACCTCGGCCACGACCGGCGCGTGATCGTCGGCGACGACGGTCACGCCGAGGACGTCGCCGGCCAGGACGAACCGGCCGTCGTCGTCGGTGAGCACCGCTGTGTCTGGATCGCTGCCGTACACCGTCGCCCCCACCAGCGGGGCGCCGGTGACGTCGTCGACGACGCGACCGTGGACATCGGCGAGGGCCACGGCTGGGGCGCAGAACGTCAGCGCAGTGAGAAACGAAGATCTTCTGGATAACATCGTTACGTGATAGAACATCGAAACGGCATGCGACGTCAATATCGAAGATCGCACCCGAGCTAACCTCGCGAGGAGACAGACGAATGGCCACCTCCGATCGCATCGAGCGCGAGCGCCTCGCCAAGCGCAAGCGCATCCTCGACGCCGCCCGCGACCTGTTCGCGACCCGCGGCATCGAAGCCGTCACCCTCCGGGAGATCGCGCAGCGCATCGAGTACTCGACCACCGCGATCTACGTCCAGTTCAAGGACAAGCAGGACCTCCTCGATCAGATGGTCCGCGAGGACTTCGCCGCCTTCAGCGCGGCGCTCGCCGCCGTGGCCACCGTCGTCGATCCCGTCGAACGGCTGGGCAAGCTCGGCGACGCCTACGTGACGTTCGCGATGACCATGCCGCGGCACTACCAGCTGCTGTTCATGACCTCCCACGCGGCGTCGTCACCCGACGACAAAGACCACGACGTCGCCGGCGTCGACGGCTACCACCTGTTGCTGCGCACCGTCACCGAGTGCGTGGACTCCGGGCGGTTTCGCCCCGAGCTGCGCGATCCCGACGGGCTGGCGCAGGCGATCTGGGCCACCGTCCACGGCGTCGTGTCGCTGCTCATCGTCATGGGGCCCGACGACGTGTTCCGCTGGCGTAGCCCCGCCATCATCGCCGAGCTCGCCCTGGGCAACATGCTCCGCGGCATGCTCGTCGTCGAGCCGACCGAGCGCGATCCCAGGCCCACGCGCAGGCGCTGACGGGGTCTGTGGGCGATCTGACGCGTTGCAGGAACCGGCGGACAGCCTTACGTTTTCGAACACCGTGAAGCGCGTCGTCCTCCTCGTGCTGGCGTTCCTCGTGCTCGCACCCTCCGCGGTGCGCGCCGCGGTCCAGTATCGCTGCGCGAGCGACGGGGAGCTGCGCGCCGCGTGTTGCTGTCCGGCGAGGGCCCGCCACCACGGCGACGAGCGCACCGAGTCGAGGCTGCGCGCCGCGTGTTGCTGCACGCTCTCCGTGGTCGCCGCGCACGACGGCACCCAGCGCACCACGCCGGAGGTCACCTTCGACCCCGCCCCGGCGGTCACGATGGCGGTCGTCGTCGCACCCGCGATCGTCCGGATGATCTACGTCCCGACGAGCGAATATCCCCAGGTCCAGCGGGGACCACCCGAGACGCTGCTCGCTCGTCGCTGCGCGCTGCTGCTCTGATCGCTGGCTCTCGACGTTCTCGTTCGTCGATCGAGCCTCTTCTCTTCCGCGCTGCGGTGGGAGCGATCCATGCGTGTCTCGACAGTTCTGGCGATCTCCTTGCTCTCCACCGGCTGCGCCGGCGTCGCGGGCGTGCGCGAGCACGACGCGATGATCGTCGCGCTCGCCCGCGCCGACCATGGTGCGGCGATCGATGGTGCGGCCTCGCTCGGTGGCGAGACGCTCGATCGCGCGGCGCTCGTGTCGGCCGTCCTCGCGCGCAACCCGGACGTCGACGTCGCCCGCGAGGCGTGGCGCGCGATGGTCGCGGCGTATCCGTCGGCGGCGACCATGCCCGATCCGATGCTGACCTACGCGCTCGCGCCGCTCAGCATCGGCTCGAGCATGCCGTTCGGGCAGCGCGTCGAGCTGAGCCAGCGGCTGCCGTTCCCCGGCAAGCGCGCGCTCGCCGGGGCCGCCGTGCTCGCCGACGCCGAGGCGACGCGCGCCGACTACGAGGCCGTCCGGCTCGAGCTCGCCGAGGCGACGGTGCAGGTGTTCGACGACTACTACGTCGCCGTTCGCGCGCTCGACATCAACACGCATCACCGCGAGATCGTCGAGCGGATCCGCGCGACCGCGCTCGCGCAGTACGGCGCCGGCCGCGGCGCGCAGCAGGATCCGCTCGAGGCCGACGGCGAGCTGATCTCGCTCGATCGCGAGCGGCTGATGATCGAGGCCTCGCGGCACGTCGCGATCGCGCGGATCAACCAGCTGCTCCACCGCGCGCCCGACGCGCCGCTGCCGCCACCGCCGGCGCGGCTGACGATCACCGCGCCCGTGATCGAGCTCCCGACGCATCCGGCGCAGGTCGCCGCGACGGCGCGCATCCGTGCCCGGAGCGCCGAGCTCGCCGCGTCGGATCGGGCGTTCTTCCCCGATCTCGAGCTGATGGCGTCGTACGACTCGATGTGGAGCGACTGGCAACACCAGCT
>JAPLLF010000867.1 GCA_026387715.1 Pseudomonadota bacterium | reverse complement strand
GGGGATCACGATTGGCTACACGATCGATGCGGCGACGCCCCGTCGGATGATCGTCACTCGATGATCGCCCAGCGGGTCCCGCGGCGGGCGAGCAGGAACTGCCCGGTCACCTGGCACCGACCATCCCCCCACACCGTGCAGCCGTAGGTCGACGCGAGATCGGCGGCGCGATCGCCGTCGAGGTCGACCGCGCCGACCTCGAGGCCCTCGAGCGCGCGCGAGACGCCCTCCAGGGAGCCGGCCTTCGCGATCACCGCGCGGATCGCGGACACCTCGAGCGTGGTCGGCGTGACGAACACCGGCGATCGCGGCGGATTCGCGACGACGAACACGCCGTCGTGGTGGGGGCGACGATCGAGGAGGAAGCCCGGCAGCTGGACGTGCGCCTTCTCGACGTTCGCCTGGATCGCCAGGCCGACGAGCGGCTGGACGATCACGACGCGTCGGCCATCGGCGAGCGGGGCCGTGCCGGCGGTCAGGATCTGCACCGCGCCGGCGTGCGCGATGACGTCGAGCCGATCGGTCGCCAGGACGACGTCGGCTGGGCTCGGCTGGAACGTGCCGGTGAACAGCTCCATCGGCACGGGGGGCGCGACGCGGTCGGCGCGCGCCGCGGCGTCGACGAGCACGCCGGCGCCGACGAACGCGCCGACGATCACGAGGCTACGCGGAGAGGTCATCACCCTGGTCATCGAGCGAGCGCCTGATCCGCGCGGCCGCCGCGCTCGGCACCTCGGGGAGATCCTCGAACGGCGCGGGGTTCTCGAACGGCATGTTGCGCAGCTTCGCCAGCTCGCGCTCGAGCCGGCCGATCAGCGACTCGTACTGCCGGCGTCGCCACACGTAGAACATGCTCCACAGGATGATCGCGGCGAGCAGGATCGCGCTCGCGAGCCAGCCGCCGATCAAGCCGGGCAGCCAGACCTCGTGGGGGCGGTCGCCGAACAGGCCGCGCAGCCACGGCGGGATCTCGACCGCGATCCAGCCGGAGTTCGCGACGAGGAACAACCCGGCGATCACCCCGAGGCCGATCATCGAGAGGATCACCGTCGCGGTCGCGACGAAGCGCAGCCAGCGAATCACGGCACGACTGTACTACGAGCCCCCGAACCGCTGGCGCTGATCGCACCGGCGCGCGCTGATCCCACCAGGCCTGCTCGCTGGCGCTGATCCCACCAGGCCGGCCATGATCGCGTAGAGTCGCTGCGTGGGCGCCGCACTGGTCCTCTTGCTCGTCGGCTTCGGCGCGCTCGCGGCAGGCGTCTTGATCGGGCGCTACTACGTGCCCGACGACCGCCAGCTCCGGCGCACCGCACGCCACAGTCGCGCGTACATGCGCGCGCTCGGTCACCTGATCGCGCGCGACCACGAGACGGCGGTCACCGAGCTCCGCTCGGTGGTCGAGGACAACACCGACGACGTCGAGCCGTACTTCGCGCTCGGCGCGATGTTCCGTGGCCAGGGCGAGCACGAGCGCGCGATCCGCGTGCACCAGGCCCTCGCGCTGCGCGAGCGCGACAAGCGCAAGCTCCGGCAGCGCGCGCTGTTCGAGCTCGGTCTCGACTTCCGCGCGGCGGGCATGCCGCGGCGCGCGACCAAGGCGATGGAGGAGGTCTTGCTCGAGGAGCCCAATCACGAGCACGCCCTCCGTGCGCTCGCGGCGCTGTACGAGGAGCAGGGCCGATTCAACGAGGCCGCGTCGCTGTGGCAGCGGCTCGGCAAGCGGCGTCACGAGGACACCAGCGTACGCGAGCACCACCTGCTCGTCGCGGCCGCGCAGGCGGCCCTGGCGCGCGACGACCTCGACAGCGCGAAGCAGCTGCTCAAGAGCGCCCAGCGGCTGCGCGAGACCGCGCACTTCTATGCGGTCGCCGCGGAGCTCGCCGCCGCGCGTGGCAACCACCGCGGCTCCAAGGATCGGCTGAGGCAGGCGCTCGTCGACGATCCGGCGCTCGCGCCGTACCTCGTGCCCGGGCTCATCGCGGCGGAGGAGGGGCTCGCGGCCGGCGATCGTCCGGTCGCGCAGGTGGACGACCTCGCCGACAACGACCTCGCGGTCGCCGCACCGGCGCCACTCACGGAGCTCCATCCGTCCCAGGCGCTCGTCGTGGCGTTGCCGGGGCAGGCGCTCGTGCCCGACGCGCGGCCTGTCGGATCGGTCGCCGATCGCATCGTCGCGTTGCTCGCCGAGGTCGAGGTCCAGACCGGTCCGCGCCTCGAGCTCGCGCTGATCTGGGCCCAGCTTGCAC
>JAPLLF010000756.1 GCA_026387715.1 Pseudomonadota bacterium | reverse complement strand
CGCGTCGTGCCCGACTTCGTGGTGCAAGGCGGCGATCCGACCGCGACCGGGAGCGGCGGTCCCGGGTTCGCGATCCCGGCCGAGCCGGCAGACGGCTTCACCCGTGGCGGCATCGGCATGGCGGATGCCGGCCGCGACAGCGGCGGCTCGCAGTGGTTCGCGATGCACGGTCGGGCCCCACACCTCGATGGTAGGTACACGTGGGTGGGCCACGTCATCGACGGCCAGAAGTCCGCGGATGCATTGCAGATCACCGACAAGGTCGTGTCCGCGACGGTCACGCTCGGACCGCCACCACCGACGCGCTAGCAAAACGCGTTGAAACCCGGAGGGCGGTGACGGTGTCGTTGCCTGCACATGCGGAATAGATCGCCGAAGGGTCTCGTTCGTTTCACTGCAAACATGCGTCCCCGCTCGCTGGCTCTCGGCCTCCTCGCTGCCTCGGTTCCGCTCACCATCGGCGGCTTCGCGCTCGCCAGGCGCATGGTCAACAACTTCGACATGGGCCCGACGGCCTTCGAGATGCTCGGTCGGCCGATCGGTGGCGCGAAGCCCGCGGGGGCGACCGCCGCCCACCTGACCGGCTCGCGCATCATGGCGACCGACGACGGCGCGGTCGTGATCGACGCCGACAGCGGTGCGCTCGTCCGGACCGACCGGAACGGCAAGAACCTCGCGCAGCTCGCGATCGGCCGCGAGGCGGGGCTCCTGACCTACGACGCGCAGGCCCGGATCGCGTACGTCGCCGATCGCCTCGGTGATCGGATCGTCGCGGTGAAGCTCGACAAGCTCGACAACAAGCTCGAGATCGCGGCGTCGTGGAAGACGCCCGCCGAGCCGTACGGCATCGCGCTGTCGCCCGACAGGAAGACCCTGTTCGTCTCCACGATCGCCGATCGCACGTTCGTCGCGTACGACGTCTCGGGCACGACCGGCAAGGAGAAGTGGCGCGCCGCGCTCGCCCGCGAGCCGCGCGGCATCGCGGTGTCGCCCGACGGCACGCGCGCGATGGTCGCGTACATCGCGACCGGCACCGTCGATCAGATCGATCTCGTCGAGACGCATCGCCCCGAGCACATCGCGCTGTCCACCACCGCGGCGTCGAGCCGTGGTCGATTCCGCGGCGGCAGCAGCGACAACGGCGACAGCTTCGCGCGCGCGGCGTTCGCGGTGACGTTCATGGGCGATCGTCAGGCGGTCACCGCGTTCCAGCGCGAGACGCCCGTGCAGATCGCCAATGGCTCGGAGCGCACCGGGTCCTACGGTGGTGGCTTCGAGCCACCGGTCGTCCACCAGCTCGCGTTCCTCGGCGTCGGGGGCGCCTCGACGCCCCAGACCATCGCCGCGATCGCGCAGCACCAACCCCGCGCGCTGGCGTGGGATGGCGTGCACGACGCGCTCTACGTCGCGGGCTTCGGCAGCGACTCCGTCCTCCAGATCCGCAACGCGTCGCAGGTCAACGTGGCCGAGGGCCTCACGACGGTCGTCACCTCCGGCAAGAGCAAGTGCGGCCCCGATGGCCTCGCGATCATGGCGGACGGCAACGTCCTGGTGTGGTGCTCGTTCACGCGCAACGTCGAGCGCCTCGACGTGGTCGACGCCAAGGGCACGCTGGCGACCGCGACGAAGCTCAGCCCGGGACCGTCGCTCGTCGCCTCCGCCTACACCGACAAGCAACACGACGGCATGGTGCTGTTCAGCTCCGCCGACGCCGCGGTCTCGCAGCGCGGCGCGCTCGCGTGCTCGACCTGCCACCCCGATCAACGCGCCGACGGCCTGTCGTGGCGCATCGACAAGCACGAGCTGCAGACCCCGCTCCTCAATGGCCGCGTCACCGGCACGCACCCGTACAAGTGGGACGGCGGCGATCCGACGCTCCGCGACTCGCTCGCATCGACGATGAAGCGCCTCGGCGGCTTCGGGCTCCAGAAGGAGCAGACCGACGCGCTCGCCTCGTACCTCGAGGCGATCCCGACGGTGCGCGTGCCGACGCGCGACGCGACCTCGGTGGCGCGCGGCAAGAAGATGTTCGACGAGCAGCTCGGCTGCAAGAGCTGCCACGACGGCGCGATGTACACGGATCAGGAGCGCCACAAGCTGACCGGCACGCTCGAGCAGAGCGACACGCCGAGCCTCAAGGGCCTCGCCGCGAGCGCGCCCTACTACCACGACGGCAGCGCCGCGACGCTCGAGGCGCTGATCCGCGACCGCGCGGCGGTGCACGGCATGACCGAGCCCTCCAAGCTCAACGACCAGCAGGTCGCCGACCTCACGGCCTTCCTCGAGACCCTCTGAGCTCCAGCGTAAACGGAAACGAAAACGAAAACGAAAACGACGAGATGCCCCGCATCGAAACCGGCATCGCACCCGGCGTTCGCCGTTTACGTTTGCGACGAAGTTGACGTTTACGTTTACGTCGATCCGCGACGATCCTAGCTCGACGCGGACGTGTAGTTGCGGATCGCGACGCGCCAGAGCAGCCGGCTCGCGACGAGCATCGCGAGCGCGCATCCGACGACGGCGAGCGCGCGCAGGCCCCCGAGCCGACCGAGCAGCGCCATCGCCGGGTAGCTCGTCATCAGCGCGACCGGGATGACGAACGTGAACACGAACCGCCACGCGCCGCGGAACACCTGGATCGGCCACCGCGCCACGTCGAACACCGCGCCGAGCAGGTAGGTGAGGTTGTCGAGCCGGACGACCCAGAACGCCGCGGCGGCGCACGCGATCCACAGCGCGTACATCGCCGCGACGCCGGCGACGAGCAGCAGCGACCCGAGCGCGAGATCGACCGCCGATGGCCCGTACCCGCGGCGGACGAACGCGTACACCAGGAGCGCGAGCGCGCCGAGCACGTCGAACAGCTTCCACGGCTCGAACTTCGCCGTCGACACCAGCACCTGGGCGTCGACCGGCTTGAGCAGCGTGTAGTCGAACGCGCCGCTGCGGATGCGCTCGACCAGCTCGACGAGCGACGGGCTGACCACGCCCTCGAGCACGGCGCGCACCAGCATGAAGTAGCCGATGATCACGAGCGCCTCGTCGGCCGTCCAGCCGGCGACGGACGTGCGCGTGCCGTACAGCACGACGAGCGGGAGGAGCGTCAACGTCATCCACACCAGCGACATCAGCCCCTCGACGAAGAAGTCGAGGCGGTACGCCATCGCCGACGACGCGCTGATGCGTAGCTGCACGAGCGCGAGCCGCAGGATCTTCCGCACTAGCTGCCCACCGCCTCGAACCGGCGCACACCCCGGCGCCACACGAGGAGCGCGATCGCGACGCTGCCGACGGCCCACGCGGCCTGCTTGGCCAGCAGGGTCAACGCGTCGCCGGTCGCGAGGTCCTTCGTGAGCAGCTCGACGGGCACGCTCAGCATGAAGCGAAACGGGGCGTACGCCGCGAACGTGGCGAGGGGCCCGGGCATCAGGTCGAGCGGCAGCAGGTAGCCCGAGAACAGCGAGAACAGGCCGAAGTAGAGCTCCATCAGCGACATCGCCTTCGTGATGAAGAACGCGATCGACCCGATCGCGAACAGGATCGTGAACGTGATGATCCAGGCGAGCACGATCGACGGGATCGCGAGGAGGAGCTGGGCGGGGTGGTGCGAGATCGCGCTGGCGCCCGAGGACAGGAGCAGCGCGCCCGCGATCGGCAACGCGATCAGCGAGCGGAACGGCACCGCCGCGAGGTGGGAGGTCGCGAACACCACGAACGGGTGCATCGGCCGGAGCAGGCGCATCGCCATCGCGCCCGTCCGGATCTCCTCGCTGACCTGCCAGCCGACCCACGAGCCGGTCAGGTTGCGGACGATCAGGTTCGCCAGGTAGTAGGCGACGAAGTCGGCCGACGAGTAGCCGCGAAACGCGGTCTCGGCGGCGACGCTCGACCACAGCGCGAGCATCACGAGCGGCAGGGTCGTCGTGAGCATCCAGACGATGAACTCGGCGCGATACGCCACGGTCTCGGCGACGCCGATCCGGAGCATCGTCGGGATCGCGCGCAACGTGCGCCTCATGTGGGCGGCGACTCGCGCTTGAACATCACGCGGAGGATCTCCTCGAGCGGAGGATCCTCGATCGCGAGATCGGTCGCGTGGTGCTCGAACAGGTGGCCGACCACCCCGGCGACTTCGCGCTCGGGCACCCGCACCGTCACGCGTGGGCCGTCGCGCTCGATCACCGTGCCGAGCTTCGCGATCAGCGCGTCGGGTTCGCGCGCGTCGGCGGGCAGCGTGAACGACACGCGCTTGTCGGGATCCATCTGCTTGATGAGGCCGCGCAGGTCGCCGTCGTGGATCAGCGTGCCTCGATCGATCACGATCACGCGCGGACACAACGCGACGACGTCGTCCATGTAGTGGGACGTCAACATCACGGTCGCCTCGTGACGCTGGTTGTAGTCGCGCACGAACTGCCGGATCGCGAGCTGCATCGAGACGTCGAGCCCGATGGTCGGCTCGTCGAGGAACAGCGTCGTCGGTCGGTGGAGCAGGGCGGCGGCGAGCTCGCACTTCATGCGCTCGCCGAGCGAGAGCTGGCGGGTCGGCTTGTTGAGGAGCGGGCCGAGATCGAGCAGCTCGGTGAGCTCGGCGAGCGTCGCGGCGAACGCCGCGTGGGGCACGTCGAAGATCGCGCGGTTCATCGCGTAGGTCTCCGCGGGTGGGAGATCCCAGATCAGCTGCGACTTCTGGCCCATCACGAGCGTGATCCGCTCGAGGAACGTGGTCTTGCGCAGGAACGGGATGTGCTCCTCGACGACGACGTCGCCGCTCGTCGGATGCAGCAGCCCGGCGAGCACCTTGAGCGTCGTCGTCTTGCCGGCCCCGTTCGGTCCGAGGAAGCCGACGCGTTCGCCGCGCTGGATCTCGAAGCTCAGGCCGTCGACGGCCTTCACCGTCTTGTAGGTCCGCGACACCAGCGAGCGCAGCGCCGCCTTGAGCCCGGGCGGCCGCTCGTGCACGCGAAAATGCTTCGTGAGGTTGGCGACCCTGATCATGTGTTCGAGCTCGAACCAGGTTCGAGCCCAGGGCTGTTCGAGCTCGAACCAGGTTCGAGCGAGGCAAAAGTCACGGCTTGTCGCCGAGCTTGGTCAGCTCGCCGAGCGTCTTGAGCGGCAAGCTGTCGACGGACTCACCCTCCAGGATCGACTCCATGAGGTGTGCGCCCACCACCGCGAGCTGGGCGAGCCCGGCGACGCGCGCCGCGATCATCGCCTGCCGCGGATCGGTCGCGGGGACCAGCTCGGCGCGCGCCTCCTCGAACTGCTCCGACGCGGTGCGGATCCAGCGCAGCTCGCGGTCGCGAAACACGCGCGAGACCATCTTCCAGATGCTGGTCTCGGCCTCGTAGTGCTCCCGGCGTTCGCCGACGACCCACGCCTTCTTGATCGCGCCCCACTGCATCAGCTCGGTGAGCAGCATCGAGACCGATCCGGTCGACAACCCGAGGCGCTCGCCGAGATCGGCGGCGGTGAGCGGATGGTCGTCGAGGTACAGCACGGCCCACATCCGGCCCATGTTGCGCTTGAAGCCCCACGCTTCGATCAAGGCGCCGACCGCGTCGGCGACCTTGAGGACCGCAGGATCGACGGTCATGGCTTCCCGGGCTCGGGTTCGTCGGGCTCGGGCGTGCTGATCATGTGCTCGCGGGTGGTGACGCGGACGCGGCCGCTGACCACGTCGCCCTCGCCGCCGGTGGTGGACTCCTCGCGCCGGCGCGTGATGATCTCGACGATCTCCCGCTGCGAGAGCCCGCCCGAGGGGCGGATGGTGACGGTCGTCTGTCGTCCGGTCCTGAGCTCGCGGGCGACGACCGACAGCAGCGACTCGACGTCGACGGTGATCACGAGCTCGACGCGCACCGACCCGGCGGGACCGGGTGGCAGATCGTCGAGCGTGATCTGGCCGAGCTTGCGGTTCTTGCTGACGTCCTGCGACTCGCCCTGGAACAGCTCGATCGAGACGAACTTCTGGTTGTCGTTCGAGGTCGCGAAGATGCGGCGAGCCCGGACCGGCAACATCGAGTTGCGCGGCAGCACCGTCGCGAAGCCTGAATCCCCGACCCGGATGCCGATGTCGTGCGGCGTGACGTCGAGCAGCGCGGCGTAGTCCGCCTCGCCGGTCAGGATGCCCGCGTACGCGGCGGCCCCGCAGGCGACGACCTCGTCGGGGTTGGCGCCCTTGCTCGGCTTCTTGCCGTAGATCCGCTCCACCACGCGTTGCACCGCGGGCCAGCGCGTCATGCCGCCCACGAGGAGCACCTCCTCGACGTCACCCGCGCCGAGCCCCGCGTCGGCGAGCGCGCGCGTGCAGGGCGCCTCGAGCCGATCGAGCAGATCCTGCGTGAGCTGCTCGACGCGCTCGCGCGAGATCGTCAGCTCGTAGTTGATCGGGGCACCGTTGTGATCGTTGGCGAGGAACGGCAACGCGATCGTCGTGTTCTGCGCGACCGACAGCGCCTTCTTCGCCTCCTCGCACGCCTCGCGCAGGCGCGACATCGCCATCGGGATCGCGGTGAGATCGACGCGGTGCTGATCGAAGATCTCGTCGACGAGTCGCTCGAGGAAGCGGCGGTCCCAGTCCTCGCCGCCGAGCGCGGTGTCGCCGCCGGTCGCGAGCACCTCGAAGATGCCGTTGTCGACGGACATGATCGAGATGTCGAAGGTGCCACCGCCGAGGTCGAACACTGCGATCACGCGGCGGCCCTCCTTCACGCGATGGGCGCCGTAGGCGAGCGCCGCGGCGGTCGGCTCGTTGAGGATGCGCACGATGTCGAGGCCGGCGATCTGGCCGGCGTCGCGCGTCGCCTGGCGCTGGGCGTCGTCGAAGTACGCGGGCACGGTGACGACGGCGCGCGTCACGGGCTCGCCGAGCGCCTCCTCGGCGATCTGGCGGAGCCGGCGCAGGATGTGCGCGCCGATCTCCTGCGGGCTGATCGGCACGCCGTTGACGCGGACCCACGCATCGCCGTTCGGCGCGGCGACGATCCGGAACGGCGCGAGGCGCGCGAACCACGACACGTCGTCGGCGTTGACCTTGCGACCGATCAGGCGCTTGGCCCCGAACACGGTCGACGACGCGTTGGTCACGCCCTGGCGACGGGCGCGCGTGCCCACGGTGGCCTGCCCGGTCGGCGAGAAGCTCACCCACGACGGGGTGGTCCGCTCGCCGTCGGCGGCGGCGAGGATGGTGGGCTGGCCACGATCGTCGAGCACCGCGACGCACGAGTTGGTCGTCCCCAGATCGATGCCGATGATGCGCGACATCGTCGTCACTCCTTCTTCATCAGGCGCGAGAGCAGGCCCTTGCGCTCGTTGGTTGCCTGGCGGCGCATCTCGGCGAGCTCGCGGGCGGCGCGCTCGCTGCCGGGATCGATCTCGAGCGCGGCCTCGAACCGCTGCGCGGCCTCGAGCCGATCGCGGGCGGCGAGCGACTTGAGGCCCTCGCAGAGCTCGATGCCGGCGCGGAAGCTGCGGTCCTGCGGGTTCTTCTTGGTGAGGATCTTGAACGCGGCCAGCGCGTCGTCGAGCTTGCCCGCGTCGAGCATCTCCTCGACCGCGGCGAGATCCATGGACTCGCCGATCACCTGCGGCATCGAGCCGAGGATCGGGCGACGCTCGGTCTGGACCGCGGGCAACGGCTGCTGCTCACGCATCGGAGGTGGGGTCGTCGATCGCGTGGCAGGTAACGCCAGCGCGACCCCCGGCGGCAGCAACGTCGTCGCCGGGGGCGGCGGGGTCGGGGTCGGGGTTGGGGGTGGGGGCGTCGGCGTCGGCGTCGGCGTCGGCCGCGGCGGCGGCGGCGGCATCTGCAGCGGCGTCTGCAGCGTCAGCGTCTGCGGCGGCGGCTCGCCGATCCGTGGAATCTGGCGCGTCCGCTGCGGCAGCGGGGGTGGCGAACCCGACGGGGGCTGGGGCGACGAGGACGGTGGCGAGGTCACCACGGCCATCGGCGTGGTGGGGAGCCGCGGCATCGGGATCGCTCGTGGCGCCGGGCTGCGACCGAGCGCCTGCAGCGCCTGCACGCGGCCCGTGTCGTCGCCGATCCGCCGATAGGCGTCCCGGATCAGGATGAAGATCTCCGCGGCGATCTGGCGGAGATCGCTCGACTGATAGCGCGCGAAGCGATCGGGATGATAGCGCTTCGTCAGCTCGCCGAACGCCGCGCGCACGTCGCTGTCGGTCGCCTCGTAGCCGACGCCGAGCACGAGGAAGGGATTGAGCTTCTTGAGCGACTCGACCTCGGAGGTCAGCGCATCCCGGAGCTCCTGCTCGGCCTTGGCGAGGTCCTCGCCGTCGGTCAGCGAGGGTCCGCTCGAGCGCGCGGCCGCACCCGCGTCGACGCCGAGCGGGGGCGTCGCACGCTGGGCGGTCTTGCCGGAGCCCGCGGGCGGCGGGGGCGGCTGCTGCGCGCGCACCTTCTGCTCGGCGGCGAGCGCGCTCTCGATCATCCAGGTGGTGGTCTCCGGGATCGGGGCGAGCTTGAGCTCGACGCCACTACCGCGCTGTGGATCGGTGACGTGCTTGTCGACCGTGCCGGTCAGCACGATCACGGTCTCGCTCGGCAGCGAGAGGTCGATGCGCACGGTCGTCCCGATGTCGGGCGGTGTGGACGCCTTCAAGAACATGCTTCCCCGTGACAAATCGCGACGATAGATCGTCGCGAGTTGCTGCCACGAGGCGCACCGAAGTTTGATGGACAGCGCACCCGCAGCCATGGGAGGACCGCGAAATCATAGGCCGCTTAGCCCTCGCGAGGCAACGATCGGTACCGTGCGAGCACGCGTTCGTGTCGATGTTTGATCCGTTGAAGATAGGCCAGCTCGCGGGTTCTCTGGAGCGATTCGTGTGCTAACTGCGCGAGCCGGGTCACGACCTCGTCGATGTTGGCGAGCGGATCGTGGACGAACCCGACGACGCCGAGGTCGGCCGCGTCGGCAGCGAGATCGCCATCGTCGACGGCGGTGACGAGGAACACGTCGAGCCCGGGGACCACCTCGCGGAGGCGCCGGGTGGCCTCGAGGCCATCGATGCCCGGGAGCTGCGCGGCGATGAGGGCGAGGTCCAGCCCTGCCTGCTCGGCGAGGGGCCGCGCTTCTCGCAGCGCCTCCTCGCCGCTGACGTACGCGTAGGTCACGATGCCGGCGGCCTCGAGCCGCTCGGTGAGCGTGTCGGAGACCTCGCGCTCGGCGAGCACGAGCAGGATCGCGGGTAGGCGCTCCGCGATCTCCTGGGTCGTCTTGCCGAGCTTCTCCTCGAGATCGATCGAGCGACGCTCGGTGCGCACGAGATCCTTCACGAGCTCCTCGACCATGCCGCGCAGGGTGCGCGAGGTCGCGTACTCCGACGCGCGCTCGGCCTGGCGCGCCCACACCCGCTGGACGATCGCGCGCGCGACCCCGGTGCCTTCGAGCTGCAGGTCGATCAGATCCGCCGCGCCCGCGTGGATGCACGCGACGATGAGCGGCGCGGTCGCGCCGTCGGTGATCGCGATCGGCATCGAGCGCGGGAGCGTCGTCATGACGCGCCGGAGCGTGTCGGTCGCGTGCTTCCAATCATCGAGGTCGCCGGCGTCGATGTCGCGGAGGTCGATGAGCACGCAGGGCGGGCGCTCGAACCGCCGGAAGGGCGCGGTCATCCCGTCGAACTCGTCGACGGTGGTGACCGCGATGCCGGCGTTGATCAGCCGCTCCACGAGACCGCGCAGGGCGCCGGTCGCGCCGTTCGGCGCCAGCAGGATCGCGGTCGGGGCTTCGCTCACGAGAACCTCAGTGGAAGGTCCACCGAGTCTCCCCCGCAGCGATGATCTGGTCGAGGGTGAACGGCGCGTCGAAGTGGGTTTCGGGCAAGTAGTACTGGTCGAGCAGGTCGCGGTAGTGCGCGCTGCGCTTGTCGTAGATCACCCCGCCCGGGAGCGCCCACTTGACGGCGATCGCGCCATCGGCGGTGGTCTCCGCGAGGAACCGTTGCGCCGGCCCGTCGGCGGACTGCGAGAAGTCGAGATCCGCCCAGCCCTGGTCGGCGCGGTTGACCGCGAAGTTGTCGCCGGCCTTCGGGAACCCACCGGTCGACGATTCACCTGGCGCGGGCAGATCGAGGTTGGGGTTGGGGAACAGCGGGGAGATCGTGAGGTGGTGCATGAGCCCCCACTGCCACCTGGTGACGTCGGCGGTGTCGAAGCCCGCCGGGCCCTCGAGCTGCCCCATCGCGTCGACCAGCGCGGCCAGGATGATCCGCGAGCAGCTCTCGTCGACCCCACTGGTCGTGAGGTCGTCGCACAGGATCGGCTGGTGCGAGGTCACGCTCTGCACGAACGTCGCGGGGTGCACCAGCATCGCGTTGATGATGCGGAGCACCTGGTTGTCGTCCATCCGCCAGACGTCGAAGCTCATCGCGGTGAACTCGTCGCCGAGCGAGCGCTCGATGAAGAAGTGCATCCACGCGTTGAACAACGCGGTCGCGGCCGAGTCTCCGAGCTCGGCCGCGGTCGGCGTCCCGATCGCGGCCGGGGTCGCACGCGACCACCCCGCGAGCAGCGTCCGCGCGGTCTGCAGCCGGGTCCTGTCCTCGGTCGACAGCGACGCGAGGTAGCTGGCGACGTCGCTCGGCGTCGCGCTCGCGTCGTCGAGCTTGCCGAGCGCGGCCGTGATCGCCGGCACCAGATGCTCGCCGACGTTGCTCCGCGTGTCGCGCTGGATCACCGCCATGTCGGCGAGCGTCGCGGTGGTGCCAGCGGCCTCGATCATCTGCGAGATGCGCTCCTGCCGCACGCCCGCCGCGTAGGTGATCCCCGCGTAGAGCGGCCGCCCGGCGACCATGGGCTGGTTCAACGGATCTCCGTCGAAGGTCGCGCCGACCGGGTCGGCGTTCGCGGTCGCGAGGTACCCCTGGGCGGGGTTGATCGCGTGCGGCACGTAGCGGCTGTCCATGCGGCTCTCCCACTCCGCGGTGCCATCGCCGGGCAACACGAAGAACGGGGCGAGGCCGTCGGGATTCGACGTGACGTTCCACGTGTAGGCACGGACGTCGCGGTTCGGGATCACCGCGTTGGTCGTCCAGCCGATGTTCTTGTCGACGTCGATCATCGTCCAGTTCTGGCTGCCGTAGCTGAAGTCGCGGAGCGCCGCGAAGCCCTCGTCGACGGTCCTGGCGTGGCTCAGGTTCCACAGCGCGCGGATCTCGAAGGTCGAGATGTAGCCGGTGTAGCGCACCGATAGCGCGTGGTCGCCGCTGCGCGGGACCAGGGCGTGATCCTTCACGGTGGGGATCAGCGGCCCGTGGTGCGGCACCACCTCGTACGTCGCCGAGACGTGGCGGGTGATCGTCCCGAGCGCCCCGACCCCGATGTCCTCGGTGAACGGCTCGAGCGCGACCTGGCCACCCTGGAACTCGACGCAGTCGCCGGTGCCGCCGATGCACGGCGCGATCGTCTCGAGGTAGATGTCGTTGACGTCGTGCTCGCTGACCGTGCCGGACCACGCGACCTTGCCGTTGGTCCCGAGGATCACGCCGGGGATGCCGGGGAACGTCACGCCCATCACGTCGAGCGTGGGCTCCTCGCCCGGCTCGCCGATCGTGAGGTGGGTGGGATAGAAGATCGAGGGGTTCGGGAGCTGGAGGTGCTGGTCGGTCGCGAGCAGCGCCTGACCGTTCGCGCGCGACGGGCCGACCGCCCAGTTGTTGGAGCCCGAGAACGGCTGCATGAACGCGTGCGGCCCGAGGCTGCCGAACGGCCCGCTGAAGATCGTGTGGCGGAAGAAGCTGCGCGCGCCGTCGAACAGCTCCTGCGGGACGGTGGGGCGGCGCACCTGGTCGACGGCGGCGGTCGCCCGCTTGAGGCGACCGGCATCCGCGCGCGTGCCGTGGTCGTCGATGACGTTCGGGAAGCCGTCGATGGTCGGCACCTCGCCGACCGGCGTGAACTTCATGAGGTCCTTCGCGATGCCCTTGCGCGCGAACTTCGCCGCGTCCGCAGGCGACGCGTCCTCGTAGGTGTCGCGGATCTTCTGGTACATCTCGGTCGCGTCGGTCTCGAACGGGCTGGACCACGACAGCGCGAACGCCTGGAAGCGCCCCAGGACGAGCGAGTCGACGGGCGTCCACGGCGCGAACCGCTCGGGATCGAAGCTGACGAGGACGTCGGGATCGAGATCCCACTTCTTCGCCTGGAGGTCGTGGGCGTACGCGTTGACGCCGTCGGCGAACCGCTGCAACAGCTGGACGATCTCCTGGTCGGTCGGATCGGTCGACGCCGACAGCGCGTCCCACGAGCCCTGGGCGAGCGGCCGCATGCGGTGCACCCGCATCTCGAGGTCGGTGTCGATCACGCTGCTGTCGAGCGCGCCGAAGATCTCCGACAGCGTGCCGGCGCCGAACCGCCGGAGGATGTCCATCTGCGGCAGGCGGTCGTGCGCCATGATGTAGCCCTGGGCGTAGCCCGCATCGCCGGTCGAGCGCGCGCGGATGTGGGCGACGCCGAACTTGTCCCGGGCGACGTGCACGGTCGCGAACATGCCCGGCGCGGAGAGGTCGCCTTCCTGGGGGAGGTTCGCGAACGGATCGTCGGTGAAGTTGTCGCCGCAGGCAGCGAGGACGAGGAACAGGACGGAGAGGCGCCGCATGTGGGCGGACAGTACCGCAAATCGCGGGGTGGGGGCTGGGGGGCTGCTTGGCCGCCGATCCGCTTGCATCATGCGGGGATCCTGCATATTCATGCACGATATGCAGCGTGCGAAAGTCGGGATCGTCGGCGCGTCGGGCTACTCGGGCGTCGAGCTCACCCGGCTGCTCGCCGGGCACTCCGGCGTCGAGCTCGTCGCGTGCTCGAGCGATCGCTGGCTCGGCGCCACGCTGGCGAAGCACGCCGGCGTCGTCGGGGTGACCGGCATGCTCCGCTACGTCGCCAACGACGCGCCAGCGTTCGACGGCTGCGACGTCGTGTTGCTCGCGACCCCGGCCGAGGCGTCGCTCGCGCTCGCGCCGCGCCTGCTCGAGCGTGGCGTCCGGGTCGTCGACCTGTCGGGCGCGTTCCGGCTGCGGGACGGCGGCGCTTATCCGACCTGGTACGGCTTCGTGCACGGCGCGCCGGGGTTGCTCGCGGGCGCCGCCTACGGCATGCCGGAGCTCGGTCGCGCCGCGATCGGCGCCGCGCGGCTCGTCGCGAATCCCGGGTGCTACGCGACCGCGGCGACCCTGGCGCTCGCGCCGCTCCTGGCCGCCGGGGTGATCACCCGGGACGCGCTCGTCGTCGACGCGATGTCGGGGACGACCGGCGCGGGGCGCCAGGCGAGCGAGGTGCACAGCTTCTCGGAGGTCGACGGCGACGCCCGGGCGTATCGCGTGCTGAAGCACCAGCACACCCCGGAGATCAACCAGTCGCTCGGCGCCGAGGTCGTGTTCACGGCGCACCTCGTGCCGCTGCGGCGCGGCATCCTCGCGACGGCGCACGCGCAGCTCCTCCCGGGCCTCGACGCGGCGGCCGTCGCCGAGACGTTCGAGGCGATCTACGGCGACGAGCCGTTCGTCCAGCTCGCGGCGAGCCCCGAGGACGTCAAGCTGCACGCCGTCGTCGGCACGAATCGCTGCCTGATCGGCTGGGCGGTGAGCCCGCGCGGGCACGTGGTGGTGATGGCGGCGATCGACAACCTGCTCAAGGGCGCGGCCGGGCAGGCGGTCCAGAACCTCAACCTCATGCTCGGTCACCCCGAGACCACCGGCCTCACCGGCCTGCGGCCCCACCACTAGCCGACGAGCGAGCCTATGAAGACTGCCAAGGGATTCACGTTCAGCGGCGTCCACGCCGGGCTCAAGCCGTCGCGCCGCGACGTCGCGCTCGTCGCGAGCGAGGTGCCGTGCGTCGCCGCCGGCTGCTTCACCACCAACGCCGCGGCCGCGGCCCCGTTCCGCGACGCGCAGCCGCGGCTGCCGTCGTCGATCATCCGGGCGGTGTTGATCAACAGCGGCAACGCCAACGCGCTGACCGGTCCGGCCGGGATCGAGGACGTGCGCGCGTGTCGCGCCGCGGTCGGCGCGGCGCTCGGCGTCGCGGCCGAGGCGATCGTCGCGGCGTCGACGGGCGTGATCGGCATGCGGCTCCCGGCCGCGAAGATCGTAGCGGCCGCCCCGGCGCTCGTCGCGGGGCTCACGATCGCGCCGCACGCCGCGGCCGAGGCGATCATGACCACCGACACGCGGATCAAGCTCGCCGCGCGCACGGTGACGCTCGGGGGCCACGAGGTGACGCTGTCGGCGATCGCGAAGGGCTCGGGCATGATCGCGCCCCAGCTCGCGACGGCGATCGCGGTGATCACGACCGACGCCGCGATCGCGGCCGACGTGCTCGACGACGCGCTGCGCGCCGCGATGACGACGAGCTTCAACAGCCTCGTGATCGACGGCGATACCAGCACGAATGACTGCGTGTTCGTGCTCGCGAACGGCCTGGCCAAGAACCCGGCGATCGTCGGCCCGGGCCCCGATCGGGACGCGTTCGCCGAGGCGTTGACCGCGCTGTGCGAGGAGCTCGCCCGCGAGATCGCGGCGGACGGCGAGGGCGCGACCAAGCAGCTGGAGGTCGTCGTCACCAACTGTCCGTCGGCGGTCATCGCGACGGACCTCGCCCGCTCGATCGCGGGGAGCACGCTGGTCAAGGCGGCGGTGTTCGGCGCCGATCCCAACTGGGGGCGCGTGCTCGCCACCGTCGGGGCGCGCGCCGGTTCGCAGCGCTATCCGATCGACCCGCATCGTTGCATCGTCACGATCTGCGGCGTCCGCGTGTTCGCCGACGGCGCCCCGGCCCCGTTCGAGACCGCGGTGCTGCGCTCGCGGATGCGCGATCCGAACGTGACCATCGTCGTCGACTGCGCCGCCGGCGACGCGCGCGCGACCGCGTGGGGTTGCGACCTGTCGTACGACTACGTCAAGATCAACGCGGACTACACGTCGCTGATCGTGCAGTCGGCCGATGGCCAGCTCGCCAAGGACGACCGGCTCACGAACTACTCGCCGTCCCTCAAGCGCTCGCTCATCGTCGAGGCGCTGTCGTACATCTCGAAGTTCGCGGGCAAGCGCTGCGTCATCAAGTACGGCGGCGCCGCGATGCTCAAGGACTCGCTCAAGAAGGCGTTCTGCGACGACATCCGGCTGCTGCGCACCGTCGGACTGCTCCCGATCATCGTGCACGGCGGCGGGCCGGAGATCGAGCGCATGCGCGAGCGCATGGGCAGCAGCGCCCAGGAGTTCATCGACGGGGTCGAGGTCACGTCGGCGGCCGACATGAAGGTGATGGAGATGGTGCTGTCGGGCGGCATCAACAGCGAGCTCGTCACGCTGCTCAACCTCGACGGCGCCAACGCGATGGGGCTGTCGGGCAAGGACGGGGCGCTCCTGCGCGCGAAGAAGCTCCACGCCGAGCACGGGCGCGATCTCGGGCAGGCGGGCGAGATCACGTCCGTCAACAAGGACGTCCTCGAGATGCTGCTCGGGCGCGGCTTCGTGCCGGTGATCTCGCCGATCGGCCTCGGCGACGACGGCCAGAGCTACCACATCAACGCGGACTCGGTGGCGGCGCAGATCGCGATCGCGGTCGGCGCCGAGAAGCTGATCTTCCTGACGAACGTCGCCGGCATCCTCGAGGACGGCGAGCTGCTCGGGCAGCTCAGCGCGAGCGAGCTCGCGCGGCACCTCGTCGGCGGGTCGATCACCGGCGTCATGCGCGTCAAGGCCGAGTCGGCGCTGCAGGCGCTCGCGGGGGGCGTGGCGCGCGTGCACGTCCTCGACGGGCGGACGCCGCACACGGTGATCGCGGAGCTGTTCACCGATCGCGGCGTCGGCACCCTGGTCACCTCGCTCGAACCTGGTTCGAGCTCGAACACGAAGGTCGGGGCATGACGACGGCCGCGCGCCGCGCGGCCGTCCGCGCGATCCTCAAGCGGCGGGAGGTCGCGACCCAGGAGGAGCTGCGCACGCTGCTCGCGCGCGCCGGGCACGCGGTGACCCAGGCGACGCTGTCGCGTGATCTCGCGCACCTCGACGCGCGCCGCACGCACCGCGGCTATCAGCTGCCGTCCGAGGCCGCGCCGGCGCCCGATCCGCTGCACGCGATGGGCGCGCTCGTCCAGAGCATCGACCACAACGGCCAGCTCGTCGTCATCCACACGACCGCCGGGGCCGCCTCGGCGATCGCGAGCGCGCTCGACTCGGCGCGGCTCCCCGAGGTGATCGGTACGGTTGCGGGTGACGACACGATCTTCGTCGCGCCTGCTCGTGGGACAACTGCCGCGCGCGTCGTGCACGCACTCCGCCGGCGCATGGAGACCTGACATGAGACACTTCCTGAAGCTCGGCGATCGATCCTCGGCGGCCTACACCCAGCTGTTCGCGCGCACGCACGAGCTCAAGTCGCGCCGTCGGCGCGGCCTGCACGACGACACGCTGCGCGGCAAGACCCTCGTGCTGCTGTTCGAGAAGGCGTCGACGCGCACGCGCCTGTCGTTCGAGGCCGCGATGTTCCAGCTCGGCGGGGCGTGCATCGATCTGCCGATGAGCCAGAGCCAGCTCAACCGTGGCGAGCCGCTCACCGACACCGCCAAGGTGATCGCCGGCTACGCCGACGCCCTCGTGTTTCGCACGCACGGCGACGATCGCCTCGCGGCGTACGCGGACGCCTCGCGCATCCCGGTCATCAACGGCCTCTCCGACGGCGGTCACCCGGTCCAGCTGCTTGCGGATCTGTTCACGATCGAGGAGAAGCTCGGCAGCGTGAAGGGGACGACGATCGCGTTCATCGGCGACGGCGCGACCAACATGGGCCTGTCGTTCATCGAGGCCGCGCCGATCTTCGGCTTCCACCTGCGCCTCGCCGCGCCGATCGGCTACCAGCCGGCGGCGATCAACGACCACGTCTTCCTGACGACCGACCCGCGCGTCGCGGTGGCGGGCGCGGACGTCGTCGTCACCGACGTGTGGACGAGCATGGGCCAGGAGGCCGAGACCGCGGCGCGCCTCGCGGCGTTCGCCGGCTTCCAGGTCGACGCCGACCTCATGAAGCTCGCGAAGCCGACGGCGATCGTCCTGCACTGCCTGCCGGCGCACCGCGGCGAGGAGATCTCCGCGGAGGTCATCGATGGTCCGCAGTCGGTGGTGTTCGAGGAGGCGGAGAACCGGATGCACGTCCAGAAGGCGCTCCTCGAGGAGACGATCCGGAACCCCACGCTGCTCAGCGAGTTCACCTGGGACGCGGAGCACCCGCCGCTCAAGAAGTCGATCCTCGACGCGTTGACCGCGGACGCGATCGCGTGGGGCGAGGTCGTCAACCAGGCGGCCAAGCTCGCGATCAACAAGCAGCCGAGCGCCGAGGTGTTCGGCATGACGCGCACCGGGACGACGCGCACCGTGGTCGCGGCGCAGTGGCTGCAGCTCTGGCACTACGCGCAGTCGGGCTCGGACCGCGGCGAGTACC
Organism: Pseudomonadota bacterium; assembly: GCA_026387715.1. Lineage (GTDB taxonomy): Bacteria > Myxococcota_A > Polyangia > Haliangiales > Haliangiaceae > JABFXX01. Next base: position 29,299 of record JAPLLF010000756.1, on the reverse strand, counting down.
ACTTCCGGATCGTCGAGGTCACGTTCGCGGGTGGCAAGCAGACCGCGGAGCGGGTGCTCGGCGAGATCAAGCGCGAGGTGACGGAACGTGGGGACGAAGATTTCGACGTCGATGGTGAATTCCGCGCGTTCCGCGATGCGACCCTGAGCAAGCTCGGCATGCGATAGTGCCCGCGATGGTGGACCACCTGTTCTTGCGCGCCTGTCGTCGCGAGCCCGTCTCGCGGACGCCGATCTGGATGATGCGACAAGCCGGCCGCTACTTGCCGGCGTACCGCGCGGTGCGCGAGCGCGCCTCGTTCCTCGATCTGTGCCGGACGCCGGAGCTCGCGTGCGAGGTCACGTTGCAGCCGATCGACGAGTTCGGCTTCGACGCGGCGATCCTGTTCTCCGACATCTTGATCACGCTGCCGCCGATGGGCATCGAGGTCACGTTTCCGGAGTCGGGGCCCAAGATCGGCAACCCGGTGCGCGACCAGGCCGCGATCGACAAGCTCGTGGTGCCCGATCCGGATCTCGCGCTGCCGTACACGCTCGAGGCGATCAAGCAGATCAAGGCCGCGCTCCACGATCGCGTGCCGTTGATCGGGTTCGCCGGCGCCCCGCTGACCATGCTGACCTACGCCGTCGAAGGCGGCGGGTCCAAGGACTACGCGCGCACGAAGAAGCTGCTGTACGGCGCGCCGGCCTCGGCCCACGCGCTGCTCGACAAGCTCGCGCAGACCTGCGCGACGTTCCTCGAGGCGCAGATCGCCGCGGGCGTCGACTGCGTGCAGATCTTCGATAGCTGGGGCGGCATCGTCTCGCCCGGCGACTTCCGCGAGTACCCGCTCCGCTACGCCAAGCAGGTGATCGCGCAGATCAAGTCGAGCCGCGCGTACGCCGCCAAGCCGGTCCCGATCATCTACTTCGTCAACGGCTGTGCGCCGTACCTCACCGACTACGCGTCGAGCGGAGCGGACGTCCTCGGCGTCGACTGGCGCGTCGGGATCGACGTCGTGCGCCGCAGCGTCGGCGATGGCGTCGCGCTCCAGGGCAACCTCGATCCGGGCGCGCTGTTCGCGAGCCCCACGGAGATCCGGGCGCGGGTCAGCGACATCCTCGAGCGCGCGGGTAAGACCGGGCACATCTTCAACCTCGGTCACGGCGTGTTGCCCGAGACCGATCCCGAGCACGTGCGCGCGATGGTCACCGCCGTCCGCGAACTGTCGTCGAGCGAGTAGGCCGATGCGCATCTGTGTCGTCGGTGGTGGCCTCGGTGGATTGACCGCGGCGCGTGCGCTCGTCGCGGCGGGGATCGACGCCCGGGTGCGCGAGGCGTCACCGCGCGCGGGCGGCGTGATCGGCACGTCGAACGTCGACGGGTTCGTCCGCGAGCACGCCGCGAGCTCGTTCCTCGGCGGCCCGGCGCAAGGTGGGCTCGCGATGTGCGCCGAGCTCGGCGTGCCGGTGGAGAAGGCGTCGCCGGCGGCGAAGACGCGCTGGATCTACATCGACGGGAAGCTGCGCGCGCTGCCGACGAGTCCGCTCGCCCTCGTGCGCAGCGACCTGCTCACCTGGCGCGGCAAGCTCGATCTGCTCCGCGAGCCGTTCCAGCCGGCGCGCCCGTCCGGGATGGACGAGAGCGTCTACGCGTTCGCCGCGCGCCGGTTCGGCGCCGAGGCGGCGCGCGCGATCTTCGCGCCGTTCGTGACCGGCATCTTCGCGGCGGATGCCCACGAGGTCAGCCTCGAGGCGGGCTTCCCGCGGTTCGCGGAGCTCGACGCAGCGGGTGGGGTCGTGCGCGGGATGCTCGGCAAGCTCCTGGCTCGAACCCCGAAGGGCGCGACGACGGCGCGCGGCATGTGGGCACCCAAGGGTGGCCTCGGCGCGATGATCGACGCGCTCGCGACGGGCCTCGGAGATCGCGTCGAGCTCGGCGCGCCGGTCGAGCGGATCGGGCGCGACGGCGCGACGGTGACCGTCGATGGCGAGCGGTTCGATGGCTGCGTGCTCGCGGTGCCGGCGGAGCTGGCGGTCGACCTCGTGGCTCCGCTGCCCGAGCTCGCCAGCCGGCTCGGCGCGTTCCATCGCGCGCCGGTCGCGCTCGTCTACCTCGGGTTCGACGCGCTGCCGTCCGCCAAGGATGTGCGTATTCACCGGGTTTGTGCCCCAGATCACGACGCAATCAGACAGCGCCATTTCGCGCGGGTCAGGTCCCGCAAGTCGCCCGGTGCCGGCGATGAACCCGGTCCACGCGAGCGTCGTGCGGTGGGCGCGGGGCCTGCCGATCTATCCGATCGGCCATCGCGATCGCGTCGACGAGGCCGTCGCCGTCGCGCGCAGTCAGCGGATCGTGCTCGCGGGCGCCGATTATCGCGGTCCGGGCGTCAACGATCTGTGCGCGGACGCCGACGTGATCGTGCGCGAGGTTCGATCGTGGTGAGGCTGGCCATGCTGGTCCTGGTCGGATGTTCGGGCCAGCAGCGCACGCCGAAGGACGCCGCGATCGCGACGCCGGTCGTGGCGATCGACGCGGGCGATCGGGGTGGTGATCGCCGCGCGCCGGCCGATGCGCCCGATCATCCGCGGCCGACGACCGGGGACGTGCGCGTCCGTGTCGAGTGGGCCAACGTCCCCCTCACGGCGCGCTCGTCGCCGGGCAGGACGCCGTGCAACACGCCGCGCGCGCCAGCGATCGTGCCGACGACGACGTGGGGCGTGCCGGGCGCGATCGTCGTGCTGTCGGGCGCGGCCAGCGAGCCCGCGCGCGTCGTGCTCGCGGACTGCGCGCTGTCGCCCGGGGTCTCGCTCGGCGCGCGGCTCGCGCTCGCGAGCGCGGTCGATCGGCCGGCGCGGGTCACGCTCGCGAAGCGCGGCGAGGTCGGCGCGCTGGACGCGGTCACCGCCGGTGGTGAGGCGCAGCCGATCCAGCTGCCGATCGCCGGTCACGAGGTCGCGATCGCGCTCGAGCCGGGCGGCGTCTACGCGCTCGCGAGCGGCGACGAGCTGGCGTGGGTGGTGGCGGCCGCGGGGGTGCCGACCGACGCGACCGGGGTGGCGCTCGTCACCAGGCTCGCGCCGGGCGAGCACCAGCTCGTCGCGTGGCTGCCGCCGCGGGCGGGGCAACCGGGCCGCGTGGCGCGGGGCAAGGCGACGATCGTCGCCGGCGACGTCGTGGACGTGACGCTCGATCTCGCGGGCGGCAAGCCATGACCTGGGTCGTGCCGACCTCGCTCGAGGACGCGCTGTACGCGGCCGCCCGGCCGATCGTCGGCGACGCGGCGCTCGGCGAGGCCGCGCTCGCGCGCGCGGTCGTCGATCGCTCGAAGCGCTACACGAGCGAGCGCGAGCGCCTGTCGACACCGACGGATCGGCTCGGCGATCTCGCGGCGCGCGCGTGCTTCTTCTCGATCGCCGATGCGATGAAGATCGCGGTGCCGATCGCCGAGCTCCTGCGGCGCGACGCGTTGCCGGCGCGGATCCGCGTCGTCGACGTCGGTGCGGGGTGCGGGGCGATGACGCTCGGGTTGATCGCGTCGCTTCCCGATCGCGAGCTCGACCTGGTCGCGATCGATCGCGACGCCGACGCGCTGCGCATCCTCCGCGCGGCGGTGACCCTGCCGGTCGTCACCAGGATCGCCGACGTCGTGAACGCGCCGATCCCCGACGCCGATCTCGTCGTGCTGGGCACCGTGCTCAACGAGCTGGAGGAGGCGGCGCGCCTCGTGCTCGTCCGGCGTGCGCTCGCGGCGGCGCCCACCGTGATCATCATCGAGCCCGCGCTCCGCGACACGAGCCGTGCGCTGCACGCCGTGCGTGATGCGCTCGGGGCGCACATCTTCGCGCCCTGCACGCGCCAGGGCCCGTGCCCCGCGCTGCTCGATCCCGACGACTGGTGTCACGAGGATCGCGCCCTCACGCTGCCGCCGCGCACGCGCGTGATCGCGACCCGCACCGGTCTCCGTGACAGCGGCATGCGGTTCTCGTATCTCGTGCTGCGGCGCGATCAGGCGTCGATCGGCGAAGCCGGGGCGTGGCGGGTCGTGAGCGCGCCGCACGTCGAGAAGGGCAAGCGCGAGCTCTACGGCTGCAGCGATGCCGGGCGCGTTCGCCTGCGCCTGCTGAAGCGCCATCGCGCGCCGGCGAACCGCGGGTTCGAGAGCGCCGAGCGTGGCGACGTGCTCCTCGTCGAGCCGGCGCTCGAGGACGGCGCCGCCGATGTCGGCGACCGGACGGTCAAGCGCCGCACGGTCAACCCGTAGGCGCTATTCCTCGGTCGGCTTGTCGTCGGTCGACGTGGTCGGCCGGGCGGGTTCGGTATCGGCGGTCGAAGCCGGCGCGATCGGCGCGCCCTTGGAGGCCTTCACCGGCGCCATGTCGGTGGTCACGTCGACGTCGGTCAGCGGTCCCGGATCGGTCGCGGCGGTCGCGTCGGGGCTGCTCGGGTTGCCGCCGACGGCGCCCAGCTTCGCGAGGTTGTCGAGGTCACCCATCGCGCGCATGGGCTGGGTCGCGCGGAGCTGATGAGGGTCGCGCATCGGCAGGGCACCCACCGGCGGCGGGAACGCGGTCTCCGTCGGCTCGTCGACGGCGAACGGGTTGGTGGCGTCCGACGAGCTCACGGGGAGCGTCGTATCGGGCTCCATGAGCCCCGGCACGCTGTCCGACACGTTGGTGATCAGGATCGCGACGCCGGTGATGTTGTCGTGGCCGCCGCGCGTCTTCGCGAGCTCGACCATCTCCCTGAGCGCCTCACCCGGCGCGTCCGCCGACAACCGCTGGGCGATCTCCTCGTCGGACGGGAAGTAGTCGTGCAGGCCATCGCTGCACAGCAGCAGGCGGTCGTGCCTCTTGAGCGTGACGTGCGCCATCTCGACGCCGACGTCCGCGCTGACGCCGATCGCGTTCACGAGGATCGTGCGGAGCGGCGAGACCTGCGCCTCCTCGATCGTGAGCTTGCCCTCGATGACCAGCACCTCGGCCACCGTGTGGTCCGTCGTGATCTGCGAGGTCCGCGCGTCGCGGATCAGGTACGTGCGGCTGTCGCCGACGTGGGCGACGAACGCCTCGGGGCCGGCGATCAAGACGACGTCGAGGGTCGTGCCCATGCCGGCCTTGTCGGGCTCCGCCTGGCCACGCTGGAACACCGCCTGGTGGGCGGAGAGCACCGCGTTCTGGAGGAGGCTGACGAGGCCGCGGCGTCCGCCGTCGGTCGGCGCCGCGATGAAGGCGTCGATCTCGGCCTTCGCCTCCTCGAGCGACTGCTTGACGGTCGCCACGGCCATCGCCGAGGCGACCTCGCCCGCGGCGTGCCCGCCCATGCCATCGGCGACCACGAAGAACCCGTGCTCCGGCACGCTGACGGCGGAGTCTTCGTTGTGCTCGCGCACCATCCCGATGTCGGTCGAGAGCCACGCTTGCAGCGTCACGCTCGGCGGCGCAAGTGCCACCGGAGAGCCGCCGGGGATTTCATCTTGGTCAGCGGCCATCGAGCAGAAAAAGTGTCACCCGAGCGGTCGTGTCGTCGCAAGTAAGCCGACCAGTTAGCTTAACGAACCGGGCTCGCTCGACGAAAAATCGCGATCGCGGCGGGTGGCGTCCCGGCCGCTGCGAGCGTGGTCCCCTGGGCGCGCAGGCGCTCGATGCAGGTCTCGATCGCGCCCGCTTCGCGATCCGTGGTCGTGAAGCCGCGTCCGAGCCGCTGGGCGACGGTCGCGGTGGTGCCGGACCCGGCGAACCAGTCGGCGATGCGATCCCGGGGGGTGGTCACCGCGCGGACCACGCGCTCGACGAGGCGCTCGGGCTTCTGCGACGGCCAGCCGGTCCGTTCGCGATCCGAGTGGTTCAGCGTCTCGATGTCGGTCCACCAGTCCTCGGGGACCTTCCCCGCGGCCACGGGGTAGCGATACACCCGGCCGGTCTTGCGGTCGGTCTTCTCCTGGATCGCGACGCCGTTCTCGACGACGGCGCGCATGTGCGATCCGCCGCGTCGGGCGACGCGGATGTCGTCGGGGTAGAACGCGTAGTCGGCGCCGCGCGCGTACCACAGGATCGTGTCGTGCTTGCGGCCGAACCCACGGCGCGACTTGCCGCCGACGGCGTAGCACCACACGATCTCGTTGACGAAGCGCGCGCGCCCGAACAGCCGATCGAGCGCGACCTTGACGTAGTGCACGGCGCGGTAGTCGAGGTGGACGAACAGCGAGCCGGTCTCGGCGAGCGCCTGCCGTGAGCCGTCGAGGTAGGGCAGGAGCCAGGCGACGAACGCGTCGGGATCATCGGCGCGGTCGGCGTACTGATGCCCGCGGCCGCGCTGCACGCTGCCCGTCCCGAACGGCGGATCGATGTAGATGGCGGCGAGCGAGCCGGCGGGCGTCGCCTCGATCTCCTCGATCGCGTCGCCCAGGACCACGCGATCGTCGGGCTGATCGTCGTCTGGGGAAGCCCCGAACTCGATCCGTTCGCTCACGCCCGGCAACGTACTACAGTCGGGCCATGCGCTTCGGGCCGTGGTACTCGCTCGCCGACGCGTACGCGCACGCACCAGCGGGCGAGAACGTGCTCCAGCTCCGCGTGCCCCAGGGCCTGATCGACTACCCGCGTGGCAAGAGCGCGATGGTCCGGTACGCGCACGCTAGCGATGCACGCACGGTGGCGGTCGCGCTCGCCGCCGAGCTGGCCCCGCGCGAGCTGTGGTGCCGTCACCTGATCGAGCTCGACGGGGAGGTCGCGCTCGACGCGTTCGCGGCCAAGCTGCGCGACGAGTTCGTGCGGCGGTTCGGGCGCACTCCCATCCTGGAGTGACGCGTCACCGCTCCGGGCGGATCGTCACGCACGCGGTCGCCTCGTCGTCGATCCTGACGCACACGCGGTTCGGCGACGTGCCGGTGAGCGCGAACGCGCCGGGCAGCGCGATCCGGTTGCCACAGACGAGCGGCGCGTCGGCGAGCGGATGATCCGGGGCCGCCGACGGGCCGCCGACCTCGAACACCTCGACGCGGACGCCGATCACGGCGCCCGGCGGACAGGTGAGGACCACCTTCCAGCGATCGCCGGGCCGGAACGTCGTCGCGTCGTCCGAGATCGCGCCGTCGCGCGCGCGGATCAAGCCGAGCACCAGCTCGCCGCCCTTCACGGCCACGACGTTCTCGGCCGGTACCGGGCGGCGCACGACGAGCGCGACGAGCGTCGCGGCGGCCGCGAGCCCGGCGCCGAACGCGGGGAGCCACCACCGGCGGCGGGCCCGCGTGGGCGCCGGCAGCGCGAGCGGTCGGAGGACGACGAGATCGCCGCGAATCTCGGCGAGGCACGTCCGACACGCCGCGCAGGCCTCGACGTGCGCGTCGATGCCCGGATCCCGGGGGCCGAGCACGTGCCGCTCGAGGCGCAGCCACGAGATCGGTTCGGCGATGCACGCCTCCCTCACGACGCGACCTCCGAGCCACGCAGCGCGATCACCTCGTCGCGGATCCGATCGAGCCGCTTGCCGATCGTCTTGCGCGACAACCCGAGGTGGTCGGCGATCTCGTCCTGCGTCAGGTCGTCGACGAAGCGCGCGACGAGCACCTCGAGGTGGCCGTCGTCGAGACGATCGACGAGCGCCGCGAGGAGGCCGAGGCCGACGACGTGGTCCTCGAGCCGGACGCGCGCCACCGGCGCGACCGACGCGCCCTCACGCTCGAGCAGGCGCGCGCGCGTCGCGCGATCGCGCACGGCGTTGAGGCAGCGATTCGTCACGCTCTTGTAGAGGTAGGGGAGGTCCATGTCGCGGTTCCATCGCGGGATCAGATCGACGAACAGGGCGTGCACGACGTCGACGGCATCCTCGCGGCTGCGGAGGATGCGCTCGGCCTTGCGCACGAGCGCGGGCCCGTACGCGCGGTACGCCGACTGGGGATCACGGACAGGTTCCACCCGGTCCCAAGGTACCCCGCGGGCACGCGGGTGCCGCGGCGGGGAGCTGGGTGATCGGGGTGAGCCCGGTGCACGCGCCGGGGTTGCTCACGCCCTTGAGCTGCGCGAGCACGGCGGCGCCGTTGCCGCGCTTGGAGACCTCGAAGCGCACGCCGCCGGTGGGGTTCGAGATCAGGAACGTGTATGCCAGCGGCTGCCAGCTGGCCGTCGGGATGTGCTCCATCCGCTCGACGACGCCGTCGTCGCCGAGGTCGATGTTCACGTCGACCTCGGCGTCGGTGGCGATGTCCGCGATCATCGAGATCTCGACGCACGTCTCGCCGAACGACGAGATGCTCGAGAGCTGGTCGATCGCGACGTCGGTGCCGATGAAGCCGACGCCGGCATCGCCGTCGTGCCACGTCGGCACGCGCGCGATCTGGCCGCGCTCGAGCCCCCACGCGCACAGCGTGTCGCCGCACCAGAGATCGAAGCCGCTGTCGTCGAGGATGGGGCCGCCGCACTCCCCCGCGCCAAGCTGGGAGACGATGACAGGCACGAGCAGGTAACGGATCTTCATGGGGGGCTCCTAGAAACCGTACGACACGCCGACGACGAGGCGATGGCCGCCGCTGGCGTGGGTCTGGTCGAGGTTGTTCGAGATGATCGGGGCGTACTCGCCCTGGTAACCGAAAGACATGCCGAAGCCGCCGGTCTCGGCGTAGCCGGTGTGGAAGCCCGCGGCGACGAGCGCGGCGGCGCCGAGGAACCGCTCGTCGGTGGCGGTGCCCATCGCGTCGACGAATCGCGTGCTCGCCACCCCGAGGCCGAGCCCGACGCGGACGTAGCCCGCCAGGCGCGAGGCGAAGCCCTCGCTCCCCAGCGGGAGCTCGCCGTGCGCGACGGCGAACAGCTCCGAGGTCGCCCACTCGAACGACTGCGGATGATTCTCGCCCTCGCGCCGCCAGGCGGCGGCGCCCGCGAACGCGCCGGTCGCCCCGATCCAGACGTACGGGTGGATGCGTCGGAGCCCGGTGAGGGTGACGCCGGTGGTGGCCTCCTGGGCGTTGCTGTAGCCGAAGTTCGTCAGGGTCCGGGTGTAGTCGTCGTCGCGTTCGCCGCCGGCGGCGAGCGCGAGCTCGACGCGCAGGGGATGCTCGAAGCCACCACCCTTGCGGGTCGCCACGACGACGGCCTCCGTCGAGCAGCGCGCCAGATCGACGACGCTCGTGGCGCTCGCGGCGACGTCACATCGCGACAGCCGATCGCCCTGACGGACGACGAGCGTGTAGTCGCCCGGTGCGACCGCGATGCGCACCGCGGTGCCCTTCGCCTTGTAGGTCTCCGCCACGACCGTGTGCGACCGGCGGTCCTCGACGAGCGTCTGGCCCTCGAGCGCGGGCGGGAGCTCGATCGCGGCGGTCGCCTTGCGCGGATACGACAGCGGCACCTCGCCGTGCCCCTTGAGATCGACCTCGAGCGAGACGTGCTGCCCGCCGACGGCGGTCTCGGCGGTCGCGATCAGCGTCTGGTGATACGCGTAGCGATACGCCTCGTCGATCGACACCTGGCCGTCGTGGTTGGCGTCGCCCGCGCCCCGCAGGCCGACGAGGAGGTGGTGCGTGAAGTACGACGAGCGGAGCTGCTCGGACTCCTGCGAGAGCTCGCTGCCGCTCGACGACGCGAGCACCGCGATGCCGCTCGCGTCGAGGTGCTGCTTGCTCGAGAACGAGAAGTCGGCGGCTGGCGTCGCCCCCTTGACGCGCGAGAACGCGCCGCTCTGGCAGGCGTCGAGCACGACGACCGTGAGCGTCGCGGGGATCGCGAACAGCCGCTGCCGAAGCTCGGCGAGCGGGAGCTGGTCGTTGCCGAGATCGAGCGCGGTCGCGCGTGCGTGCCCGGAGTAGTAGAAGAACAGCTGGACCTGCTTGCCGGCCGCGACCTCGGCGGAGATCGTCGTCGACAGCGCGGCGAGCCGCTCGCGCACGAGCTGGGGCGTCGGGTGCGGGAGGACGTCGACGGTCCTCGGCGCGTAGCCGCCGAGCTCGGTCAAGACCTGGGCGACGCGGCGGGCGTCGTCCTCGGCGAAGTGCAGATCGACCTGACCCTGGCCGCCGGAATTACTCCCCAGGACGAGCGCGTAGGTCGCGATCGGATCGCCGTCGGCGTGCGCTGACCCGGTGGCGAGGGTGAGCGCGAGCGCCAGCGCGAGCGTGATAGATGCCTTCATCAAGAGCCTCGATCCCATGACACGCGAGCCGCACGATCTGGGAACCCTGATCGCAGGCACATGATATCATTCGTGATCGTCGGGATCGTCGGCGATGTGAACGGCCCGGCGGACCGATCGGGTGCCGAACTTCGCCGCGAGCTTGTCGAGGGCCTCGCCGAGCCGCTCGCCCTTCGCGCGCGTCGCTTCGTCGAACCCGAGCTGCCGCGGCGCATCGCGCGGCACCAGGCCGGTCGCCGAGATGCCGCACAGCCGGATCCGCTTGCCCTTGCGGGGCTCGATCGCGAGGTCGTCGCGGTGGAGTAGCTCGATCGCGGTGCGTCCGAGCAGCGCGCCATCGCTGGTCGGCGCCGCGAGCGTGGTCCGCCGCGAGATCTCACGGAAGTCGTCGTACTTGAGGATCAGCACGCAGACGCGTGCGCGCAGCTCGGCGGCCCGCAGACGCCGGGCGACGCGGTCCGCTTGATCGAGGAGCGTCACCGCGAGCTCGCCGCGATCGTCGACGTCGTGCTCGAACGTCTCGCGATGCCCGATCGTCACCGGATCGCTCTCGGCCTCGACCTGGCGGCGATCCTCGCCGCGCGCGAGCGCCGCGAGGTGATGGCCGGTGAGCGCCCCCAGCCGCGCGACCAGCGACGCCTCCGGATAGCGCGCGACGTCGCCGATCGTCACCAGGCCCATCGTCGCGAGGATCCCGCGCGTGGTCTCGCCGACGCCCCACAGCCGCGTGACCGGGAGGGGGTGGAGGAACGCGAGCAGCTCGGCGGGCGGGACGACCCGGAGCCCGTCCGGCTTGTCGATGTCCGAGGCGATCTTCGCCGCGAGCTTGATCGGCGCGATGCCGACGGACGCGACGAGCGCCAGCTCCTGGCGCACGCGCTGCTTGATCGCGCGCGCGATCACCGCGGGCTCGCCGAGCAGCCGCGCGGTGCCGGTGAGATCGAGGACCGCCTCGTCGAGCGACAGCCCCTCGACGTCGGGCGAGAAGTCGCCGAGGATCTGGAAGAACCCGCGCGACGCGTCGGCGTAGCGCTCCATCCGGTGCGGCACCACGATCGCGCGCGGGCAGCGCCGCAGCGCCTCGGCCATCGGCATCGCGGAGTGGATCCCGAACGTGCGGGCCTCGTAGCTGCACGCGGCGACCACGCCGCGCTTCGCCGATCCACCGACGAGGACGGGCTTGCCACGCAGCTCGGGGCGATCGCGCTGCTCGACGGCCGCGAAGAACGCGTCGAGGTCGACGTGGAGGATCACCGCGGGGCGGGCGCGGGATCCATCGTCGGCGGCGTCGGCTGGATCGCCGCGGACGTGGGGACCGGCTTGGCGAACATCGCCGGCCCGCGGATCACCATGATCGTGATGATCGTGATCGACACGAGGATCACCGTCCAGATCCAGTTCCCGATCGGCGTGATCTTGCCCTGGCCGAACCGCTTGATCTTCGCGCGCAGCATCCCGTGCATCGGCAGGAGCCCGAGCAGCACGACCGTCAGCTTGATGTGCAGCCAGCCGTTGCCCGGCCTCGCGAACAGGTTGGGGGTCTGGGCGAAGATGAGGCCGACGCCGGCGATGATCGCCGCGGTGCACGCGAGGTCGGTCGCCATCGCGATCGAGCGCTCCATGAGCGTGAGCTTCTCGTGGACCGTCGCCGGGGCGTGAACGTGGAGGCGGAGGATCCAGTAGATCGCGAACAGCCCGCCGATCCACAGGAACAGCGAGATCAGGTGCGCGACCTTGAGCCACTCGTACATGGTCAGGTTGTACTACTATCGATCAGGTCACGTGGCCCGAGTCCTGAAGATCTTCTTCCACGACGCGTGCTTCGACGGGACCACGTCCGCGGCGCTGTTCGCGACGTTCTATCGCGACGTCGTCGACCCGGGCGCGACGATCGTGCCCGTCGGCATGACCCATCGCGACGGCGATCCGTTCGAGACGGTCGTGCTCGACGGCGACGATCACGCCTGCGTCGACTTTCGGTTCTGCGCCGATCCGAAGATGCGCTGGTGGTTCGATCACCACGCGACCGCGTTCCAGCCGCCCGCGCTGCGCGAGGTGTTCGAGCAAGCCTCGCGCGCGACCCGGATCTTCGACCCGGCCGCGCCGTCCTGCGCCGGGCTCATGGCGCGTGCGCTCGCCGCCGGGTGGGACTGGCACCCGCCGGCTCGACTCGTCTCGGCGGTGGCGTGGGCCGACGTGATCGACGCGGCGCGCTTCGAGAGCGCCGAGGAGGCGGTCGCGCTCACCAATCCCGCGCAGCGCTGCGCGGCGTACCTCGCGCACGGGCGCACGCGCGAGGAGACGGTGCGCTACGTCGAGTGGCTGTCGCGCGGCTCGCTCGCGGACGTCGAGCGGCGGCCCGAGGTCACGGCGGTCGTCGCCGAGATCGCCGCCGCGCGCGGTCGCGAGATCGAGGTCGTGCGCGAGCTCGGCCGCTGGGAGGGCGAGGTCGTCGTGTTCGATCGCCTCGCCGAGGAGGACGGGCGGAACCCGGGCTTCCTCGGGTACTACGTGTTCCCGACCTGTCAGTACACGGTCGCGGGCACGCGCGGCGGCGGTGGGATCAAGATCTCCGTCGGGGTGAACCCGTGGTCACCGACGACCCGTCGCCACGACATCGGCGCGATGTGCGCGCGGTTCGGAGGTGGCGGTCACCCCGTCGTCGGTGGCGTGACGTTGCGCGCCGACGAGGGCCCGCGCGCGAAGGCCACGCTGGCGGCGATCACCGCCGAGCTCGCTACCACGTCGTGATCACCGAGAGCGTCGCACCACCCGTGGTCGGGGCGACCTCGACCACCGCCTCGGTGTGCAACGCACGCCACCACAGGTAACCGCTGACGCCGGCACCCGCGATGCCGATCGCGCCGGTCACCACGAACACGCGGTTCCACGCGTCGACGTGGTCCCGATCGGCGGCGTAGGCGGCGGGCGTCAGGGCGAACGGGCTGATCGCCGCGCGCGCGTGCGCGGCGTGGTACGCGAGCCCCGAGACGACGAACGCGCCGACCGTCGCCGCGGTCGCGATCACGGGCGGCACGCGCGACGGCCTGGTCGGCGCGTGCGCTGGCGACCGCGGCGGTGCGGTGGTGTCGACGGTCGCGACGGTCGCGACGGTCGCGACCTTGACGAGCGTGATCGTCGCGGCGGTCGTCGTGTGCGAGCGGGCGACGACGGTGGTGGAGCCCGTCGCGAAGCCGTCGAGCGAGGCCGTGATCACGTGGGTGCCGAACGGCAGCCACACGACGCGCGATCCGACGAACGCCTCGTCCTTCGCGAACCCGTCGATCGCGATCGTCGCGCCCCTCGGCTCGACGACGATGTCGATCGGCGTGAAGTCGCCGTCGCGCAGCGTCTGCTCGACGGCGCTCGTCACCGTGCGGACCTGCGCGGTGAACTGGCCATCGAGCGCCGACCCGCGCTCGAGGCACCGGCTCAGGTACATGTGCGCGCGCACCGGATCGTTGCCCTTGACGTACGCGACCCCGACGTTGCAGAGGAACTCGGGTCGCGGGTCCGCGCCGTACGCGGCGCGATAGCGGGCGGCGGCGTTGAGGAAGTCGCCGGTCGCGACGAACGCCTCGGCCTCGCGCTCGAGCGCCGCGCCCGCCGCGCCATCGGCGTGGGCAAAGGTCGGCGTGAGCGACGCCACCATCACGAGTGCGAGTCGAGCGTGGCGCACGTCCAGACACTACGTTAGTTTGAGGGTGATGCGGGGCTCGCCACTGGTTTTGGTCGTCGCGAGCGTGGGCTGTGCCACGCCGACGTCCCCCTCGTTCCTGGCCGAGACCGCCCTGGTCGTCGACACCAGCGACGGCACCAAGGTGAAGGGCTTCGACTTCCAGCTCGAGTTCGCCACGTCGGAGATGCGGATGCCGAACCGCCTCGTCTATCGCGGCACCGAGCTCCTGTCGCCGGCCGACGGTGGCGGCAACGAGGTCACCGAGCACGGCATCGGCCTCGCGCTGTATCCCGCGTACGCGATCGTGGCGCCGGAGTTCTTCGGCACGACGGCGGCATCGGTCGGAAACTCGAATCCGACGTCCACGCTCACGACCGAGCTCGCCGGCCCCGCGGTCGTCCGCCAGCGCGTCGACTGGTCGCTCGACTTCGCGTGCGAGGGCACCCAGCACGCGATGGGGACGTCGTACTTCACGACGTTCCCGTCGGGGGAGATCCACCATCGCGTCGACGCGACCTACGCGGTCAACGGGCTCCGGACGGTGACGCCGGGGACGTGCGGACGTGGGAGCTCGGGCCATCTCAACGCGGTCTCGTACTGGGTGTTCACCGCCCCGCAGAGCGCCAACCGGACCGCCGACGACACGCGGCTGCCCGTCGACGGTGATCCGCGGGCGTGCGCGAGCTGGGACGCCACGCACACCGTGGGCGTCGATCTCGGCACCGAACTCACGCGGTTCCACGCCAACGACACCAACAGCTTCATCGCGTCGTACCCCGGGGAAGACGGCGGCGACATGGTCAGCGGGCAGCCGCACAAGGCGACGACGCGCATCCAGCTGTCGGCGCAGCCCCAGTGCGCGGCCGCGACGGCCAGGTTCGATCGGCCGACGTTGACGATCGGCGGCAAGCCGATCGGACCTGATGCGGATGGGATCTACCGCGACGACACCCCGCATGCGGCGGCGATCTCGATCACGGCGCGGGACGGCAAGATGCCAGGAGGCTTCGCGGTGTCGCTCGACCTCGGCGGCGTCGACCACGTGAAGGTCACGCGCGACGGGCCGACGGAGGCGACGGACCACGACTGGTACCTCGCCCAGCCCGACGGCGATCGCGTGATCGTGTACCTCCGCGACGAGCTCCCCGGCGACCAGACCATCACGATCGAGCCGCTCGACTAGATCTAGAACGCGAAGCCGAGCGAGACCGTCGCGCCACCTGGCGTCGGACGCGCATCGAGCTCGATCGCTTCGCCGACCGGCGAGCGCGTCGCGCGATACCAGAGCACGCTCGCGGCGATGGCGGCGACGCCGCCGATCCCACCGGCGACCCACGAGGCGTGTTGCCAGGACTCGGCCGATCGCTTGGCCTTGTTGTATGCCACCAGCTTGGTGGCGTCGCCGGCGTCCGCCGCGCTCGACCGCGCGAGCAGGAAGCTGCCGAGCGCCGCCACGCCGCCGGCGACCGCGATCCCCGAGGTCACGATCGCGCCTGACCTCGACCGCCCAGGCGCTGGTGGCGTCGTCGGCATGTTGATGGGCTTTGGGGTCGAGGTGACCGGTTTCGGCGCGAGCTTCACGCGCGCGGGGATCGCTTCGTGGGACTGCGCGTCGCCCTCGAGCACGCGGTCGACGTAGCCCTCGGCGTGGATCGTCAGCTTGTAGTGCCCCCACGCGATCCACGTGCGCCGCGAGCCGACGAGCGGCTCCTCGGTGTGGCCGTTGGTCTCGACGATGGTGGTCGCCGTGGCTGGCTCGACGGCGATCTCGATGGGCGCGAACGCGTCGGCGCGAAGCTGCTCGTCGACCGCGGTGACCACCTGCTTCACTGCCGTCATGAACCCGGCGTCGAGCGACGATCCGGACACGACGCACTGCTCGAGGAACCTCGACGCGTGGGGGTAATCCTTCGCCTTGTAGTACGCGACCCCGACGTTGCACATCAGCTCGGGGCGCGGATCGGCCGCGTAGGCCTCGCGGTACTTCGCGGCGGCGCCGAGGAAGTCGCCGTTGCCCGCGAGCGCCTCGGCATCGTCGGCGGGACCCGCCCATGCCTGGTCGGCGGTCATCACGCAGGCGGCACTCAGGAAGGTGATAGCCGACACGCGCACGGAGTGAATCCTAACGCATTGCGAGCGTCGTGGGGGCACGCGATACTCACCGCCTTGGTGGGACCTCGGCATCTGGTGATCGTGATCGGGGTGGTGATGGGTTGCGTGAACATCCCCCCGTTCCAAAATAGGGACGCGGGGATCGATCTCGACGCCTGTGGTTCGGGTGGCCCCCTGCGCCACATCGATGAGGGAGGGTTGCAGGTCATCTGCGGCCCGAACTACGCGATGCGGTTTTCAGCGGTTGGTGCGCACTATCCGACTTCGTGGCTGGTCAACGGTCACGAGCTCATCAGCTCGGGCGATGGGACGGCCTGCGTCGACGAGCAAGGGATGGGGATCGGGCTCTACCCCGCGGGGTTGCTCAACGGGGACTTGATGCCGCTCCAGCCAGCACCGACCTACGAGATGGCCGGGGTCGCGGTCATCAAGCTCGCGCTCTCGTGGATCATCAGCTTCTCCAGCATCGGCGACTTCGTCGGACGATCCACCTTCACCTTCTATCCCGATGGCCGGATCAACCGCGCCGACTACATCACGACATCCACCTCGACCACGAACGCGTCGAGCACCTGCGGCGCGAATCCCTGGCGCATCACGAGCTTTCAGGTGCTGCCGCGCGATGCGGTGACGTTCCAGAACGACCCGAACATCCCGAACTTGAATGCCGAGTTTCCGATCTCCAGCGAGCTTGGTGGGGGAGAGACCTATGCATGCGCACTGTGCCCGCTGCGTGGAGCATTGCGATGGGCTGGCCGTTTGGCGGCGGGCGGATTCGCAATGTCAGCGATGCGCCACCGGCGCTCGCGATCGTGCATGACATGCAAGACACGGACATCGACACCATCCCGATGGGAACGAAGTGGCAGACGGCGCAGACGATGCTGGTCGCCCCCTCCGGTGCGCAGCCGCCATGCCCGCGCGATCGGCTCCTCGGCTTCACCAGGCGCAATGATCACGGGATGCGCTTCGAGTCGCTCCCTGGCGGCCTGACCGATGGGACCGAGATCGGGACTGATGGGATGTTCGGCGGCGAGCACGACGATGGATACGTGCAACAGCTATTGGTGCGGTCAGGGGACAACATCGCGAGCTTCGTCTCCGTCGCAAACGGCGTGCCCGCCGGATTTGCCGTGTCGTTCCAGTTCCTGCGTGGCGGCTCGACCTTCACCGTGACGGAGGGGGTGGAGGGGGCCTCCGACAACACGCTGCTCGCCGGCACGGACTACATTCTTCAGGCCAACGCCGTCGTCACGCCACCGGCGACTGGCAGCTCGGTGCAGGTGTGGTTTCGCGATCCGCTTCCACCGCAACATCATGTCAAGATCAAGGTCGAGTAGTCGAGTGAGTGATCCCGATCCCCCACCCCCGAAATCCACGAAGTCCTCCGTGGAGTTCGAGCAGACCCTGCACACCCCGACGGGGGCGCTCGCGAGCAAGGTCGGCAAGGTCGGCGAGCACGAGGAGGAGGCGTACTGTCCGGCGTGCAGCCAGTCGTTCATGATCGATCTCCAGCAGTGCCCGAACGACGGCGCGCGGCTGGTCAAGCTGAAGGCGTCGCGCGACCCGTTGATCGGGCGGGTGTTCGAGCAGCGCTACGAGATCCGCACGACGCTCGGCGAGGGCGGGATGGGGACCGTGTATCGCGGCTGGCAGCTCAGCGTCGATCGCGAGGTCGCGATCAAGGTCGTGCACCCGTCGATCGCGAGCGACCGCACCGCCGTGAAGCGGTTCCTGCGCGAGGCACGGCTGTCCTCGCGGCTGTCGCAACCCAACATCGTCAACGTCTACGACTTCGGGCAGACCGAGGACGGGATCCTCTACCTCGTGATGGAGTTGCTGCGCGGCAACACCCTCGGCCACGAGCTCGCCTCGACCCGCGCGATGCCGATGCGCCGCGTGCTGACGATCGCGCTGCAGCTGTGCGATGCGCTGCAGGCCGCCCACTCGATGGGGATCATCCATCGTGACCTCAAGCCCGGCAACGTCGTGGTGCTGTCGGACCCGCCGGGGCGCGACCTGATCAAGGTGCTCGACTTCGGGCTCGCGAAGTCGCTGATCAGCGAGTCGATGTCGTCCAACGTGACGAACACGAACGCGATCCTCGGCACGCCGCTGTACATGGCGCCCGAGCAGATCGAGGGCAAGGCGACGGACCAGCGCGCGGATATCTATGCGCTCGGCTGCATGCTGCACCAGATGTTGACGGGGCGGCCCCCGTTCCTCGCCGACAACGCGAACATGGTGCTCGCGGCGCACCTCTCCGATCCGGTCCCGCCGTTGCCGGCGACGGTGCCGCGCGCGCTCGTCGGGATGATCGAGAGCATGATGGCGAAGGCGCCGGAGGCGCGGCCGTCCAGCGTGGCGCTCGTGCGGACGACGATCGAGCAGATCGTCGACGGCGGCTACGGTGCGTCGGACCTCGCCGACACGACCCCGGACATTCCCCGCGACTTCCAGCGCATCGCCGCCCTGGCGCAGACGATCGCGCCGACGGTGGCCACGGTCGCGGCCCCGGTGGAGGTCGCGCCGGTGCCACCAGCGAAGTCGCGCGCGGGGCTCGCGGTCGTCGCGCTCGGCATCGTCGCGCTCGCGACGGTGGCGATCGTGTTCGCGACCCGCAACGGGGCGCCCGCGGCGGCGCACGCGCCGGACGCCGCGATCGTCGTCCCGGTGGTCGCGCCTCCCGACGCCGCGCTCCCGCCGCCCCTCGACGGCGCGGTGGTCGTCGATGCGCCCGCGAACGAGCCGGTGGACGCCATGACGCCGCAGGTCTCGCTCGATGCAGGCCGCGTGCGTCACCCGAAGAAGCCGCCGCCGGTCATCCCCACGTCACCGCGTGACGCGGCGGTCCCGCAGGTCGCCGCGCCCGACGCCGGCAAGGTGGAGCCGAAGATCGACTTCCTCAAGGTCAAGAAGGGCGACGGAAAGTAACCGGCGCGTCAGCGCGACTTCGACTTCGACTTCGACTTCTTCGCGCCTGGCTTCGACTTCTTCGCGCCTGGCTTCGCCTTCGCCTTCACGACCGCCTTCACGACCTTCGTCTTCGCGACCGGCGCGTCGCGCGCCTCGAGCACCTCGAGGCGCTCGCGCAGGCCGCCAGCGAGCGTGCGCAGCTCGCCGACCTCGTCGCGGAGGCGGCGAAGCTCGTCGGCCTGCGGCGCGCCCTCCTCGAGATCGCGGATGACCTCGCGCGCCCGCCGGCGGAGCCGACCGTCGAGCTCGCGCTCGATCAGGCGTCGCAGGGCGCCCACCGCGGCCGGATCGCCGATCACCGCGAGCGCCTCGATGGCGGCGGCCTGCACCCGGAAGTCGCGATCGCCGAGCAGCAACTCCACGCGCTCGCGCACGTCGCGCGCCTCGCGATCGCGCCGACCGCGCACCAGCTGGGCGAGCGCGCCAGCCGCGGCGCGGCGCCCCTGCGTCGGGTGGCCCCAGCGCGTCCCCTCGAGGAGCAGGCTCGTGGCGCCGTCGTCGCGTGCCTCCGCGAGGCCACGATACGCGTGCTGGCGGATCACGTCGGTGAACGACTCGCGCTTCGCCGCCTCGCGGAGCAGCTCGCCCGCGCGCGGCGACCGGACCTTGCCGAGCGCGAGGCACGCCTCGGCCTCGACGAAGTAGCTCGCGTCCCCCTGCGCGACGATCCCCGCGAGCGCGACGCCGGCGACCTCGTCGTGCACGAACTCGCCGAGCGCGCGCGCGATCGCGCGTCGCGTGCGCGGGTTGGCCTCGCGGCCGAGCGCCTCGATCAAGCGATCGCGCGCGGACGTGCTCCGGATCGTCGCGAGCCCGGCCGCGGCCGCGGCGCGCCCCGACCAGGTGGGCTCGCGGTCGAGCGCCTCGGCCAGCGCCCGCTCGGGCACCGGGCCGCCGCGCCTGGCCAGCGCGGCCGCCGCGCTCGCGCGATCGATCGCGATCGTCGCGCCGTGCAGCTCGGCGATCCAGGCGGGCTCCGGCTTGTCGACCTTCACGGTCGCGAGCAGCACGCGCCCCGGGTCGAAGATCAGCTGGGTCGGCGCGCCGTCGAGGCGGGTGTGGAAGACGTGCTTGCGATCGACGATCTCGACCGGCACGTCGACGTCGCTCCCCTGGACCTGGAACCGCAGCGTGGTCGGCAGGCGAAACAGCGGCGTGTGCCCCTCGACCTTCTGGGTCTGCTCGACCGTGGTCGTGACCATCGCGCGCTCGGGGTCGTAGGTGAACCGGACGTCGAGCTCGGGATGCCCGGCGCCATCGATCACCCACTGGCTGAAGAACCAGTCGACGTTCTTGCCGGTCGCGTCCTCGAATGCGCGCGCGAGGTCGCGCGACTCCACCGAGCCGAGCCGGTGCTTCGTGAGGTAGTGCCGGAGCGAGGCGAAGAACGCGTCGTCGCCGAGGTAGTGCCGCAGCATGTGCAGCACGCGGCCACCCTTCTCGTAGAGGTGGTGATCGAAGATGTCGATCGGCTCGTCGTACAGCTTCGTCGCGATCGTGCGGCGATAGCGGCCGCTGTCCTCGCCGAAGTAGCTCTCGGCCCACTCCTCGAGCTCGAGATCCGCCGCGTCGCGGCCCTCGTACGCCTCGCGCCACAGGTACTCCGCGTACGTCGCGAAGCCCTCGTTGAGCCAGCCCTCACCCCAGTCGCGGCAGGTCACGAGGTCGCCGAACCACTGGTGCGCGAGCTCGTGCGCGACGAGCGCGTCGATGTCGTAGTCGAGCGCGGCGCGCTCGTCCATCAGCACCGTGTCGGTGAGCGTCGTCGCGCTCGTGTTCTCCATGCCCCCGAAGATGAAGTCCGCGACGAACACCTGCGCATAGCGCGGATACGGATACGGGACGCCGAACTGGTTCGAGAACAGCTCGAGCATCCGGGGCGTGCGCGCCAGCGTCCGTTCGCACGCGGCCTCGAGGCCGCGCTGCACGTAGTAGACGACCGGCACGTCCCGCCACGTCGTCTCGATCGCGGCGAAGTCGCCGATCGCGAGCGTCACGAGGTAGCAGCTGTGGGGGACGTCGAGCCGCCAGTGCAGGGTGCGCTGGTCGCCCTCCGTGTGGTCGCTGACGAGCGTGCCGTTCGACAGCGCGAACAGGTTCGCAGGCACCGTCACGGTCACCTCGCTGGTCGCCTTCTCGTTCGGGGCGTCGAAGCACGGGAACCAGAACCGCGAGTCCTCGTCCTGGCCCTGCGTCCAGACCTGCGTCGGCTTGTCCGGGTAGCCCTCGTCCGGCGCGATGAAGTACAGGCCGCGGCGCGGCGAGCCGCGGTAGGCGATCGCGATCGACCGCTCGCCGCCGCCGGGCGTCAGCTCGACGACGAGCTTCTTGCCGTCGTGGCGAAACGCCGCCGCGATCCCGTCGACCACGACGCTCGCGATCTCGAGCTCGACCGCGTCGAGCTCCAGCGCGCGCGCGGTCGGATCGATCACCTGCGCGCGCAAGGTGACGGTGCCCGACACCCGCTTCGCCTTGGGATCGACCTCGAGCACCAGCGCGAGGTGCTGGATGTCGACGACGCGGTCGGGGCCGAACTTGGGACGCGTTCCGGGAAGCGCAAACTCGCGGCTCATGCCGCGAACGTTAGATCACTTCAGCGTCGCGAGCGCCGTCGCGAGGCGACCAACACCCTCGCGAATGTTCGCCATCGAGGTCGCGTACGACAGCCGCACGTGACCGGGCGCGCCGAAACCCGAGCCGGGCACCACGGCGACCTTGCCGACCTCGCAGAGCCAGTCGCACAGCTGCACGTCGTCGTCGAGGATCGAACCCTCCTGCGACTTCTTGCCGACGTACGCCGAGACGTCGGGGAACGCGTAGAACGCGCCCTTGGGCTCGCGGCACGTGACGTTCGGGATCGCGCGGAGCAGCTTCACCATCTCCTGGCGGCGCTCGTCGAAGGCCGCGCGCATCGTCGCGACGCAGTCCTGCGGTCCGGTCAGCGCGGCGAGCGTCGCGACCTGCGAGATGTTCGTGGGGTTCGACGTCGACTGCCCCTGGATCTTCGCCATCGCCTTGATGAGGGGCAGCGGCCCGGCGGTGTAGCCGATGCGCCAGCCGGTCATCGCGTACGTCTTCGAGACGCCGTCGACGAGGATCGTGCGGGCGGCGAGCTCGGGCGAGATCGACGCGATCGACGTGTACACGGCATCGCCGTACACGAGCTGGCGATAGATGTCGTCGGAGATCACGAGCAGATCCTTCTCGACCACGATCTTGCCGAGCGCCTCGATCTGCGCGCGCGTGTACACCGCGCCGGTCGGGTTCGACGGCGAGCACAGGATGATCGCGCGCGTCTTGCCGCTGCACGCCGCGCGGATCTGATCGGGGGTGACCGCGAAGTCGTCCTCGGCCCTGGTCTCGACGATGATCGGCTTGCCGCCGGCCAGCATCACCATGTCCGGATAGCTGACCCAGTACGGCGCGGGGATGATCACCTCGTCGCCCGGATCGAGCAGCGCCATGAACAGGTTGTAGAGCGAGTGCTTCGCGCCGGACGACACGAGCACCTGGTCCGGGGTCAGCGTCGTGTGGTGGACCCGCGCGAGCTCGGCGGCGATCGCCGTGCGGAGCTGCAGGGTGCCGCCCACCTCGGTGTACTTGCCGACGGTCTTGCCGTCGAGCGCGGCCCGCGCGGCGGCCTTGATGTGCTCCGGCGTATCGAAGTCCGGCTCGCCGGCGCCGAACGAGATGATGTCGACGCCGTCGGCCTTGAGCTTGGCGGCCTTGGCCGTCACCGCGAGGGTGATCGACGGCTTGATCGGGTCGAGGCGGGACGAGATCTTGATCTGCGGCATGGCGTTCTCTCTCTCTCTTACTTCTTGTACTTCGCCTGGAGGGCGGCCTCGACGGGCGCGGGGACCAGGCCGTTGATGTCGCCACCGAGGCTGGCGACCTCCTTGACGAGCGAGCTCGAGACGTAGTGGTTGCGCTCGTCGGTCATGAAGAAGACCGTGTCGATGCCCGGCGCGAGCCGCCGGTTCATGTGCGCGAACTGGAACTCGTACTCGAAGTCGGCGAGGGCGCGCAGGCCACGGACGATCGTCGTCGCGCCGACCTTCTGGCAGAACGCCACGAGCAGGCCGTCGGAGACCGCGAAGTCGAGCCGGTCGGGGCCGAACTCGGGCAGCGCGTCGCGGATGAACTGGATGCGCTCGTCGGCGGTGAACAGCGGATTCTTCCGCTGGTTCGCGGCGACCGTGACGAGCACCTTGTCGAACACCGACAGCGATCGCCGGAGGATGTCAAGGTGACCGTTCGTGATCGGATCGAACGTACCCGGGTAGACCGCGATCGTCGTCAAGCTCATGGTGTGTTCCTGTAAAACGACACCGAGGTGTCGCCGTATCGACGCTGGTCCGTTCGTAGCAGAGATCCGATCGCGTCGGGTGGCGCGTTGCGATTGTCGTGCTCGATCACGACGATCGCCTCGCGCTCGAGGTGGGCGAGCGGGAGCGCGCTCACGCTGCGGACCGCGACGTCGGTCTTGTATGGCGGGTCGACGAACACGATTCGCCACGGCGCCGGGGGGACGTGGCGGGCGGCGATCGCCACCGCGTCGCCGACGACGACGGTCGCCCGCGCCGCCATCCCGAACGCGGCGAGGTTCTCGCGGATCGCCGCGAGCGCCGGCTTGGCCTTCTCGACGAACGTCGCCGACGCCGCGTCGCGCGACAGCGCCTCGATGCCGAGGGCCCCCGAGCCGGCGCAGAGGTCGAGCACGTGGGCGCCCGCCACTTCGATCTTGTGATCGAGGATGTTGAACAGGGCCTCGCGCACCTTTTCCGAGGTGGGGCGGGTGTCGGCTCCTGTCGGAGCACGAAGCACCCGCCCACCGAACGTGCCTCCGACGATGCGCATCGGTCGGACTATATTTGTGATCGCGGCCGAGACTCCTCTACAATTCACACCGAATGTCGCGGGAAGGGAACCTGGCCGGCTGGCTACTCGACGGCGCCGCTCGGCACAACGTCGGTGCCCGGGTCGCGTTGCGCGAGGGCGAGCGCGCGTGGACCTACGACGAGTTGACGGATCACGTCACCCGGCTGTCGGCGGGCCTGCGCAGCCTCAAGCTCGCGCGCGGCGAGCGCGTGCTGGTCCTGATGCGCGACACGCTGGAGGCGGCCGCCGCGATCCTCGCCGTGATCCACGCGGGCGCCGTCGCGGTGCCGGTGTCCGAGCTGGCGACCGCCGACGACGTGCAGGACTACGTGCTGCACGCCGGCGCGGTGATCGCGATCGTCGACGACGGCCACGCGCGCGTCGTCGATGCGATCCGTACCGTCACCCCCGATCTCCGCGAGGTCGTGTGCGTCGGCGCCACGCTGCCGTCGTGCCAGGACTTCGCGCAGCTGTGCGCGGCGTCGACGCCAGGCGCGGCCACGCCGATGGACAGCGGCGACGCGTGCTTGCTCCTCTACTCGGCGGGCTCGGGGCCTGGCGAGCTGCGCGCGGTGCCGCACACCCGGACCTCGATCGCGACCGCGTTCGACTCGTTCGCCACCACCTTCCTGTCGATGACCGACGCCGATCGCGTGCTGTCGGTCGCGCGGTTGTCGACGGCGTACGGGCTCGGCGCCGGGCTGTTCATGCCGCTCGCGGCGCGCGCCGAGTCGCTGTTGTTTCCGGAGCAACCGCACTCCGAGCCGCTGCTCGCGGCGCTCGTGACCTACCGGACGACCATCCTGTTCGCGACGCCGTCCGTGTACGCGCAGCTCGCGCACGACGCCGAGACCAAGCAGCTCGATCGTCCGCTCGGTGCGTCGACGGCGTTGCGCGCCGCGGTCGCCGGCGCCGAGGGCATGCCGGAGCAGCTGATCCCGCGGATCCGTGCGGTGCTGGGCACCGAGGTCGTCGTCGGCTACGGGCTGACCGAGATCTTCCAGTTCGCGCTCGCGGGCCGGAGCGACGATCCGGGCGCGCGCCCGGGCGTGTGCGGCAAGCCGCTCGCCGGGGTCCAGGTCCGGCTCGTCGACGACGACGGCGATCCTGTCGAGGTCGACGAGATCGGCACCTTGCAGCTCCAGTGCGGGTCCCTGTTCAAGGGCTACTGGGGTGGCGTCAACGATCCCGGCACCGGCGAGGTCATGCTGCGGTCGGACGGCTGGTTCACCACGCGTGACCGCTTCATGGTCGACAGCGCGGGCTTCTACCACCACTGCGGCCGCGTCGACGATCTGTTCAAGGTCGGCGGCAAGTGGGTGTCGCCGTCCGAGGTCGAGAACGCGCTGTCGGCGCACGAGGCCGTCTGGGAGGCCGCCGTGATCGGGGCCGCCGACGACGAGGGCCTCATCAAGCCGCTCGCGTTCGTCGTCACCAACGTCGGCCACGAGGGCGACGCGAAGCTCGAGGCCGAGCTCAAGGCGTTCGTGAAGTCATCGCTGTCGCCCTACAAGTATCCGCGGTGGATCGAGTTCGTCGAGACGCTGCCACGCGGTCCTGGCGGCAAGCTCCTGCGGTTCAAGCTACGCCCGAAAAAGGGCACGCGGCGATCCGAAACCGGTCACTCCGACTCGTAGGCGATCGGGGCGCGCGTGACGTCGCTGGCGATCGGGCGTGCGCTCGCGGTCGCGACGGTCGGGTTGCCGACGTCGGTGCGCGCCCGCGTGCTCGCCCGGATCGGCGGCACCATCGGCGAAGCGGCGCGCGCGGCGACCCGAGATCCGGCGGCGTCCTCGTCGGCCGACCGGGCGCGCTGGGCCGCCGCCGTCCGCATGCCGGTGCCGCCCGGGATGCGCGCCGTGCACCCGTCGTGGATCGAGGCGCGCCTCGCCACGCTCCCGCCACAGGCGCGCGGCGCCATGGTCGGGCAGGGGCACGATCGTGGCAGCGTGTGGCTCGCGCGGTGGGCGTGCGCCGGCCTCGCGACCGAGCTGCCCGCGGAGCTCGACCTCGATGGCGATGGGATCACGCGGTGGTTGCTCGACGTCGGGGCCGACCAGCTCGCGGTCGCGGCGCGCGCGGCCGGCGCCGACCTGCTCGCCGCGATCGCGCGGCGCTATCCCCAGCTCGCGCCCGCGCTCGAGCGCATCGCCCGCGGTCGCGACGTGCTCGTCGATCGCGTGGTCGACGAGCGGCGGTTGCTGGTGATCGGCGCGCGGTGCACCGCGCCGCACCTCGTCGATCCGTTCCATCGCCGCGCCCTCGCGCTCCGCTTGCCGCGCGCGGTGGGCGTCGTCGTCGACGACGTGTGGCGTGCGCACGCGGGCGAGCCGCGCGACGGCGTCCCGGCCTGGGTCGCGCTGGCACCCTCGTGATACCGTGACTCGGTGAAGAGCGGCCGCGTGATCGGCGCCGACGAGAGCGACGCGCGCGCGATCGCCGCGGAGATCGTCGCGGAGGCTCGGCGCCAGGCGACCGCGCTCGTCGCCGAGGCGACGCTCGAAGCGGAGCGGCTGCGCGCGCAGATCCTCGACGCGCACCACCAGACGCTCGACTTCGTGCCCCACGAGCTCGCGGCGTCCACCGGCCACGTGACCGAGGTGGTCGGGCTCGTGATCCGCGCGATCGTGCCGGAGGTCTCGCTCGGCGAGATCGTGCGCGTCGACCGCCGCGGCGAGGCGCCGCTGTCGGCCGAGGTCGTGGGGTTTCGCGGCGACGAGGCGATCCTCCTGCCGCTCGCGGAGCTGCGTGGCATCGCCCCGGCGTGCGCCGTGTGGCGCACGGGGCACCCGCTGACGATCCGTTGCGGCGACGGGCTGCTCGGGCGCGTGGTCGACGGCCTCGGCGAGCCGATCGATGGAGGTGCTCCGCTGACGGGTGAGGCGTGGGCGGTCGATCGGGCGGCGCCCGGGCCGCTGGCGCGCCCGGTGATCTCGACCCCCTTGCCGACCGGCGTGCGCGCGATCGACGCGATGCTCACGCTCGGATGCGGCCAGCGCATCGGCGTGTTCGCGGCGGCTGGCGTCGGCAAGTCGACGCTCCTGGGGCAGCTCGCGCGCGGCGCGACCGCCGACGTGATCGTCGTGTGCCTGATCGGCGAGCGCGGGCGCGAGCTCGCGGAGATTTTGGGCGACGAGCTGGCGGCGGCGCGTGGTCGGGTCGTCGCCGTGTGCGCGACGAGCGATGCCCCGCCGCTGGTCCGCGTGCGGGCGGCGTTCGTCGCGACCGCGATCGCCGAGTGGTTCCGCGATCGCCGCGGCGCCTCGGTGTTGCTGCTGTGCGATTCGCTCACCCGCGTCGCGCGCGCCCAGCGCGAGGTCGGCCTGTCGGCCGGCGAGCCCCCCGCACGGCACGGCTACCCGCCGAGCGTGTTCGCGCTCCTGCCGCGGCTCGTCGAGCGGACCGGCGCGACGACCCGTGGCGTGATCAGCGCGATCTACACCGTGCTCGTCGCGGGCAACGATCTCGACGAGCCGATCGCCGACGAGGTGCGCGGCCTCGTCGACGGTCACCTCGTCCTCGATCGGCGGCTCGCCCAGCGAGGGCACTTCCCACCCATCGACGTCGTCGGCTCGACGTCGCGGCTCGCGGCGCGCGTCACCGGGACGGCGCAGCTCGAGGCCGCGGCGGTCCTGCGGGCGCACCTCGCCGTCTACGAGGAACATCGCGACCTGATCACCCTCGGCGCGTACCAGCGGGGGCGCGATCGGACCGTCGATGCCGCGGTCGCGATCTACCCGGCGATCGAGCAGCTGCTACGCCAGAAGCGCGACGATCACGCCGACTGGGACGGTACGGTCGCGAAGCTGCTGGAGATCTCCCAGCTGTCGAAGCGATGACTCGACACCCCAGGTGTCGAGACGTCGACGTCTCGATCGCCGGCGCTGCGACCGGTCTTGATCGTGCGCGGATCGAGCGATGTCACCAGGTTGGCGCCGTCGCGACCGGATCGGGGATCGGTCAAAACCTGGCGCAACCCTTGCTGTTTCTCCACCGGTGCGACGTCGTGCAGCAAGAATCACCAATCCGATGACCCCCCTCGGTCCCGTCCCCTTCGTCGGTCGACAGTCGGAGCTGGACGAGCTGCGCCAGCACCTCGCCGTGGTCTCGCTCGTGTCCGTGCACGGCCCGCTCGGCGCCGGCAAGACACGCCTGGTCGGTGAGCTCGCCGGGCTCGGGGTGCCGTGCGTGATCGTCGAGTGTCACCTCGGCGATCGTGCGTCGAGCGTTCGCGCCAGCGCCGAGCGCGCGTTGCGGTGCGGGCCTGGAACGCTCGCGCAGGCGCTCACCGCCCAGGCGCGCGTGCTCGTGATCGACGACATCCAGCACCTTCGCACCGACGAGGCGACCAGCCTGCTGTCGCCGTTGATCCTCGGGCAGACGGCGCTCGGGCGCGTCGTGGTCGTCGGGCGCGATCCGCTCGCCGCGGCGGTCGGCGCCGAGCTCGCCGAGGTCGAGCTCGGAGGGCTCGATCCCGACGCCGCGGCGCTCCTGTGGGCGAACCTCGAGGAGACCTACGGCGAGGCCCCGACCGGATTCGAGGGCGCGTTCGCGCGGACCCGCGGGATGCCGCTCGGGCTGCGCCGCGAGTTCGCGCGCGCGCGGGTCGGGGCGACCGCGTGGGAGATCCCGACGCTCGAAGCACCCGCGCGTGCAGCGCTCGAGGCGCTCGCGATCCTTCGCCAGCCGGTCGCGCCCGCGGCGCTCGCGGCGCTCGTGCCCGGGGTCGACATCGAGGCGGCGCTCGCGAGCCTGCTCGCACGCCAGCTCGTCGAGCCGGTCGGCGAGGGCCGCGTCGTGGTGCACGAGGTCGTGCGCGTCGACGTCCTGGCGCACGTCGGCCTCGAGGACAAGCGGCGGCTGTCGGCGAGCGCCGCCGAGCTCGTCGCGTCGACCTCCGCGCTCGCGCGCGGCCCCCGGCTCGCGTGGCAGGCGGGCGACGACGGCGCGTTCGGCGCGATGGATCAGATCACGCGGGTCCGCGAGGTCGTGTGGCACTGGATCGTCGCGGGCGAGCGCGATCGCGCGGCGGACTGCCTGCTGGCGGATCGCGAGCTCGCGGCGCGCAGCGGCGGGGCCGGCGAATTCGAGGCGCTGCTCGACGCGCTCGGCGATCGGCCGAACCGGCGCCAGGGCTCGGTCATGGAGCACCAGGACGCGCTCGTCGATCCCGCGCGCGTGCGTGCGCTCGCGGCGCTGCGCATCGAGATCGCGATCCGCGGCGGGCGCTACACCGAGGCGTTCGAGCGCGCGAGCCAGACGCCAGGTGCGGTCTCGCCGATCGTCCACGCCGAGCTCACGCTCGCGTCGGGCGACGTCACCAGCGCGCGCCGGGCGCTGACCGGGCTCGTCGGATCCTCTCAGCCGAGCGACCGGGCCCGCGCGATCGCGATGCTCGCCGAGCTCGAGCTCCTGGCTGGCAACCCGACGACCGCCGCCCACCTGCTCGAGAACCTCGACGTCGCGGGCGCCGAGCCCCTCGCGCGCGTGCGGGTGCACCTCGCGACGGCGCGGCTCGACGAGTACCTCGGCCGGGTCGCGGCGATG
>JAPLLF010000285.1 GCA_026387715.1 Pseudomonadota bacterium | reverse complement strand
CCTGAGCTTCGGTCGCGAGGGCGGCACCGGATTCGGGACCGCGCCGTCGGCGTAGCGTGATTGGTGGGTGCGTTCGTGCTCCTTGGCGAGGTGAAACGACCAGTAGTCATCGAAGTCGGCGCTCGTGCGCAGCGCACGCAGTCGCAGCACCGCCTCGGCGCCCGCGAGCGACCACCTCGCACCAGTCCGGCCCATCCGATCCTGGACCAGGTATCGGCACGCGCCTTCGATGACGCCGGTGGAGATCGGCAGCCCGTCGACGATCGCGCGATCGTAGTGGAGCCACTTCGCGTTGCTCACCAAGCACTTGATGCATTTCTCGACGGGCTTCGCCTGCTTGGCATCGAGGGCGTGGCGCTTGATCATGCCGCGCAGGCTGGCTCCGAGCTCTGCGGCGGGAACCGATTCTCGACCCACGTCTCGGCGGCGTCGGTCCCGGCCACTTCGAACGCGTAGGCGGCGTGCCACAGGTACTCGAGCACGTGGACGATGTCGAGGACGATCCTGATCGCGACCCCGATCCGCTGTGCCGCACGCTGGATGCGTACCTGTTCGAGATCGCGTGCATGGTGCAGGTGCGCGCGCAGGCTGGTGGCGAGCTAGTCCCGATTCCGCAAACGGTCCTCGATCGTGCACCGGCTCAGATGGCGCAATTGCCGCTTGGATCGGGCGGTGTGTTGGCCTGGCCCGCATTGCTGCGCAGGCTCGACCGCAAGTCTCCAGGCTACGCAACCTGAGATCGGAGCGCGCTCACGGAAGCGTCCGCACGAACCCCGCGATCAGCTCCGCCAGAACCTCTGGAGCCTCGAGATGCGGCCAGTGCCCGGTGTCGACATCGACCACGCGTGCGCGCGGAAACGCGATCTGTACGGGCTCGCGATCGCGAGGCTCGGAGACCCCCGGGCGCGCAAAGATGCCGAGCACGGCGAGCGTCTGCGAGATCGGAACACCCTGAAGGAGGAGATCGACCAGCACCGTGCCCGTCGGCGGTAGCTTGATCCTCGGGTCGCTTCGCCAGCTGAACCCACCCGGCACCTCGCGCAACACCCGCTGCGTGAGTGCGAGCACGAGCGCGGCGGGTGTCCCTACCGGCAAGCTTTCCTGCATCAGGTGCGCCGCTTGCGCCTCGGAGCTGAAGATCACGTGTCGTGGGAGCGCGCCGCTGGCGAGCGCGTCACGCAGCGTGGCGGGATTCGCGTGCGAGCTCGTCATCGTGGCCACGCTCATCGCCACCGGCGGATCGATCAGGACGAGCCCGCGCAGGCTCGCCGAGGTCCCCGCAGCGACACCGAACGCGTAGATGCCGCCGAGCGAGTGTCCGAGCAGCACGCAGGGTCCGACGTGCTTCATCACCGCGTCGATCGCGCGCATCGCCTCGGTCACCGGGTAGCCAGCGGTGCCGGCGATGTGATCCGAGCAGCCGTGTCCGGGGAGGTCGAGCGCGACGACCCGGAAGCCCTGGCGACCGAGGAGTCGAGCGAGCGGTCGCCACGCCAGCGCCTGATCGAGGAGTCCGTGGACACACACGAGCGGGGGTGCGCTCGCGGATCCCCACTCGAGTACGCTGAGCCGGAGTGATCCGACCTCGATCGTGCCGGTTCGATCGAAGTCAGGTTCGTCTGTGCTGCTGATCGTCGCGGCAGGCGCGATGCGCTCGACGTCGACGGAGCGCTCGACGTGATCGAACTCGCCCGCGAGTCGAAGCGCCAGCGCATCCACGGTTCCTGCGACCGCGAGCTCGGTCAGGAGCAGCGATAGCCCGAACCGCTGGTTCAGGTTGTTTCGCAGCTCGATGGCCCGGAGCGAGTCGATCCCCAGCTGCACGAGCCGCGTGTCGTCGCGCACGAGACCAACTCCCAGCATCTCCTCGAGCTCACCACGGAGCAGCACCCGCAGGCGCTCGATCCGCTCGGGGATCGCGAGCGCACCCAGCTCGCGCCGGATCGCGCCGCTGCGATCGGCGTCACGCGGCTCCAGGTTCTGGTCCTCGAGATCGACCGTGGACCCGCTGCGCGCGCGACCGCTGCGCGCGATCCAGCACCGGCGGCGCTCGAACGCGTAGGTCGGCAGCGGGATCCGACGACCGGCCGACCGGGCCGTGAACGCTTGCCAGTCGAGCTCGCCGCCGTGTGCGTAGTAGCTGGCGACGCTGCTGGCCAGGGTGTCCCACTCTGCCTCGCCGCGGCGCAGCGACGGCAACCACACGAGGTCAGGATCGGCGAGGAACCCGGCCGCCAGGCCAAGCAACACCGGATCGGGACCGGCCTCGATGAAGCTCGTGCAGCCGAGCGCGGCGATCGCGGTCATGCCCTGGTGAAACCGCACCGTGCCGCGGAGATGCGCGACCCAGTAGTCCGCGTCCGCGACGAACGTGTCGTCGAGCAGGGTCCCGGTCACGTTCGACGCGATCGGGATCGAGGGTGCGTGATAGCGCACCGTCTGCGCCACCTGGCGAAACGGTTCCAGCATCGGATCCATCAGCGCCGAGTGGCCCGCATGCGACACCATCAGCCGTCGGGTCTTGCGGCCACGTGCGGCGAACACCGCGGCCACTTCCTCGACGGGCGCCACCTCCCCCGAGACCACCACTTGCATCGGCCCGTTGATCGCGGCGAGCGAGATGCGACCGGCGTGGTCGGCGATGACCTCGACGACCTCCCCCTCGCTGGCCTCCATCGCCACCATCGCTCCTCCGGTGGTCAACACCTCCATCAGCCGGCCGCGTGCCGCCACCAGCTTGCACGCGTCCTCGATGGAGAACACGCCCGCCGCTGTCGCCGCCGCGTACTCGCCGAATGAGTGCCCCATCACCGCGTCCACCGCGATGCCCCAGCTCGCCCACAGCCGGTAGAGCGCCCACTCCGTCGCGAACAGGGCCGGCAAGATCCAGGCGGGACGATCGGCGAGCTCCTTGCCGTCGTCGGAAAACATCACCTGCTGCAGCGGTCGCTCGAGGTCCTTCGACAGGTACCCGGCGCACTCGTCGATGGCCGCGCGGTAGGCGGGCTCGCCGTCGTAGAGCGCCTTGCCGAGCTTTGGACGCAGCGAAGCCGCACCAGAGAACAGCACGGCGGTGCCTCCAGGTCGGTTCGCCCGACGCTGCCCCCGCAGGATGGTCGCGCGGTTCTCGGCCGCCGCGGCGGCAGAAACCTCGGCGCGAAGCGCGGAACCACTCGATGCGACGATCGCGACGCGATGGTCGAAGTGGTTCCGGCCCGCACCTGCCGTGAAGCAGACGTCCTCGACTCGCAGCGACGGATACGCCGCGAGGTGTCGCTGGTAGCGCGTGACGAGCCGCGCGAGCGCGGCGGGGGTCTTGGCGGAGATCGGCAGGACATGCACGGGCCGAGATCCCGTCGCCTCGGGCGGTGACCTCGGAGGTGCTTCTTCGAGGATCGCATGAGCGTTCGTACCGCTCATGCCGAAACTGCTCACGCCGATGATCCTGCGCTGCGATCTCCAGGGAATGCTCTCGGTCGGAATCGTCGCGCCCGCCACCTCGAGCTGGAGGAGGGGGTTGAGCGTGTGGAGCTGGGCCATCGGCGTAATCTCGCGACGCTCGAGGGCGAGGACCGAGCGAACCAATCCCCCGACACCGGCGGACACCTCCATGTGACCGACGATCGCCTTGAGCGAGCTCAGGTACATCCGCTCCGGTCTCGTGGTGCCGGGGCCAAACACGCGTACGAGCGCCGCGACCTCGATGGGATCCCCGGTCGGGGTTCCGGTACCGTGCGCCTCGATGACCGTCACGTCCGCAGGTGCCAGGCCGGCATCGTCGAGCGCCGCGCGAATCACCGCCTCCTGTGCCCCACCGTTGGGCGCGGTCAACGACGACGAGAACCCATCGTGATTGATCGCGGATCCGCGCAGCAGCGCACGAATCGTGTGCCCGCGCGCCAGCGCGTCGGACAGCCGCATGAGCACCACGATCCCGCAACCCTCGGAGCGCCCGATCCCGTCAGCGGATGCATCGAACGTCTTGCAGCGCGCCTCGGCCGATAGGACACCCCCGTCGCCGAACATCGAGAAGTACTGCGGCGACAGGCACAGACCGACGCCGCCGGCCAGCGCGACCTCGCATTCGCCGCCACGCAGCGCGCGGATCGCCAGGTGCGTTGCGGTGAGCGACGCCGAGCAGGCTGTGTCGACGACGAGGTTTGGCCCGCGCAGTCCGAGCACGTGCGAGATCCTGCCGGCGGCGACCGATAGCAGTCCACCGCTCAAGGCATTCACGCCTCCGTCGCGCGTGTGGTCGTAGAAGTAGTCCATGGTCCCCATGCCGACGTAGACGCCGGTCAGGGAGCCCGCGAGCGTGGCCGGCGCGACCCCTGCGTTCTCGAGCGCGCCCCAGCAGACCTCGAGCAGCACCCGTTGCTGCGGATCCATCTCGCGCGCTTCGCCCGAGGTGATGCCGAAGAACCCCGGATCGAACATCTCGATGTCATCGATGAAGTTGCCGCGGTGGCCACCGCGATGTGGCTCGTCGTTCCATCGCCAGGTCGGCATCGCGCCGGCCGTGTCGAGGCCGGCCTGCAAGACGCGCCAGAGCGATTCGTCGTCGACGACGCCTCCCGGCATCCGGAAGCCCATCCCGACGATCGCGATCGGCTCCTCGGTTCGCGGGGCGCGCGGCCGTGGTGCGGGCTCTTGTACGGATCCCCCGAGCAACGTGAGGAGCTCGTCGGCGAGCGCCTCGGCCGTCGGTACCTGGAACGCGAGCGTCCCTGGCAGCTGGAGGCCGAGCTCCGTACCAAGCGCAAACGCCAGCTCGATCGCCTGGGCCGACGCGAGGCCCAGATCGATGAAGCCCATCGTCTGATCGAGCTCGGCGCGCGACACCTTCAGGATCTCGGAGATCACCCGCAGCACGACGGAGATCATGAGCGCCCGCCGCCGATGCTCCGGCGCGCGGCGGATGCGCGACCGGGTCGGTGTCTCGCGGGAGGTGGCCAGGAGCTCGCGGCCGAGCGCCCGGAGGCGAACGCGATCGATCTTGCCGATCGGCGTCTTGGGCATCTCGTCGAGGACCTCGAAGCGCGGGACCTTGTACGCCGTCATGTTGTCGCCGCACAGGCGACGCACCTCGTCGATCACGCGCTCGCGATCGCCGTGGTTCACGACGACGAACGCGACCACCTCCTCGCCGAGCAGATCGTTGGGCAAGCCAACCACCGCACACGTCACGATCGCGGGATGACCGGCGATGACGCTCTCGACCTCCTCGGGATACACGTTCTCGCCGCCGCGGATGATGATGTCCTTGGAGCGACCGACGAGGAACAGATCGCCATCGCCATCGAGCCAGCCCAGATCGCCGGTGTGCAGCCACCCGTCGGTCAAGACCTGCTTGGTCTCCTCGGGCATTCCGAGGTACCCGCTCACGATCTGCGGCCCGCTCGCCCACACCTCACCGCGCTCACCGACCGGGCGATCGCGCCCCTCCGGACCGACGATCCGGAGCAGGTTTCCCTCCGACGGCCGGCCGCATGATCCTGGCTTGCGTCGTCCAGCGAGCTCGGTGAACGTGTTCGGTGCGGAGGTCTCGGTCAGCCCCCACGCGACGTGCACGCTGCATCCGAAGCGTCGCTCGATCGCCTTCGCCTGCTCTTCGGGCAAGCTCGCGCCGCCATACATCCAGATCTTGGCAGACGAGGTGTCGAACCGAGTCGCCTCCGGATAGACGAGCATCGCGATGTACGTCGACGGCACGCCCACGATGTAGTCGGCACGCGTGCGCTCGATGGCCCCCAGCACGTCCGCCGGGCCGACGTCGGATAACACCGTGCGGAATCCGAACCGGGTGTGCATCAGCGGGTACGTGATCCCGGCGATGTGGTTCATAGGAAACAGCGCGAGCGCGGTGTAGCGCTTGTCTCGGTTCGGCATCGTGTGCACCGCGTGCCACACGTTCGCGTGGGTCAGCATCACGCCCTTGGGGCGCCCGGTCGTGCCGCCGGTGAACAGCAGGAGCGCGAGGTCGTCGTCTGACTTGCGGACGTCGAGCATTGGCTCGCAGCCCGCGGACAGCACATCGGTCGAGACGATCTCGAGTCCTCCCTCGGCGGAAATGACGACGTGCCCCTCGGTCTCAGGCCACACGATGATCCGCGGCGGCGACGCGACGCCACGGAACGCGTCGACGACCGTGTCCAGCAACGCGGCGGTGGTGACCACTGCTCGCGCATCGATGCCGCCCGCGATCCGGGCGATCTCGCGGCTCACGGAGCGAACGTGGAGCGGAGCCACCACCAATCCAGCCCGCCACAGCGCGAAATTGGTGACGAGATGCCACGCACCATTGGGAAGCACCGTGAGGACACGATCGCCGGTGCGTAACCCGATTCTCACGAACCCGGTGGCGAGCCGTCGAGCGCTCTCGAGGATCGCGACGCTGTTCGAGGTGCGCCCCCGCTGCTCGACGACCTCGAACGCTCCGAAGTCGCGCACACACAGATCGATCAGAAGTCCGAGATGCAAGACGTCTCCTTCAGAGCCAGGAAGAGTCAGCGAACAACGCGCAGCTGAGGTCGCGCCGCAAGCTCACCATCGTGCTCGCGCCCGATCCGGGTGGCCCGCAACAGGAGGGTTCGCAGCCGCCCGAGCATCAGCAGATCTGGCATGCAACGGCCCGTCACGGTGGTGTACCCGAGGAGAAGATGTTGGAGCGTAGTTGCAAGTGGGCGCAACTGGGTCACGCCATCATCACCCACCGCGGTCTCCTGGAGATCGAGGTACTGGAGGTGTGGGAGCGTGGCGATGACCTCGAGCCCGTGGTCCGTTAGTCGCGTCGCCCGCAGCGAGAGTGTGACAAGGCCGCGATGACCGCGCAGGTGCTCGAGCCCGCGATCGGTCACCTCGGTCCACCCGAGATCGAGCTCGGTCAGGTGGGGGAGTGCAGCCACAGCAGATAGCCCCCGGTCATCCACGCGTGTGCCGGCCAACGAAAGGTGTTGGAGCTCGGGCACCTTCGGCAGCCATGGCAGGCCACGATCGCCCACCGCCGTGTTGTACAACTCGAGGAACTCGAGCCTCGAGCACGCAATTCCTGCCATCGCCTGGTCGTCGATCCGGTGGCATCCTGCGAGCGACAGTCCCGAGCTCGCCAGGCGCGTGACCTCGTCGACGATCTCGGTCAGGTGCTCGGCGCCGATGCCCGCATCGATCGGACGAACGAACCCACCCTGTGCCGGGACCGTGATCCCGTCGTCGAGCGTATTGCCCAGATAGCGATGCGGCCGGCTCTCCCGGTAAACGTTCAGGCCGACTGTGGAGGAGAGCTCATCGTGTATCATGAACCACTGCCAACCTCGATGGTTGCATCAAACGACGAGCGCCGCAAGCGTGACGCCGATCGGGGTCGTCGGACTCCGCGACGATGGCGTGCTCGTGTGGGTGGATCCCGCCGGCGCGATCGACGAGACGATCCGTCCGGATCCCGGACAGCAGATCACGAAGCTCATCTATCGCAACCATCACCTGCTCGCGACGCTGACCTCCTCGACCGGGGTGACCGGCCGGTGGGTCGAGCTCGAGCCGTTGCGTTGGGGGAATGCGACACCCCCTGACGGCGCGCTCGTGATCGCGGCCGTGGCACGTGGCAAGGTCGTGTTCGAGTCCGCGGGATGTAGCGACTGCCACGCCGGCGTCATGTACACCGATCAGACCCGCCACAAGCTCGGGGGCACCTTGCTCGCCGCCGATACGCCGAGCCTGATCGGGTTGGCGACGAGCGCGCCGTACTTCCACGACGGAAGCGCAGCCACCCTCGAGGTCGTCCTGCGCGAGCGCGGGGCGGTCCATGGCATGTCGCCGACCGCACAGATGCTCGGCACAATCGAGGTCACCAATCTAATCGCGTTCCTCGAATCCCTGTGATCGGTCACGGCACATCCGATCGGCTAGTCTCACGGAGATCGCGAAGCAAGCAGCGCCGCGGTCACCAGATGCGTCGGGCCCACCATGTACCTCCCGCGAATCGGCAGTCCCGCGGCGGCATCGTGTTCGAACGTCACGCGGAACTCCCCTTCCGAGGCGAGCATCAGCTCCTTCACGACCAGCTTCAGGTCGAGGAAGTCGAGCACCTGCCGCGTGATCGGAAACTGGCACTTGTACGCGGCCTCCTTCGACGAGAACACCAGGGTACGCGCGCGCGCTCGCTCGTCCTCGGGTTGCGCGGCCACCCAGGCGAGCTCGTCGGCGTCGGCGATCAAATGCATGATCTCGGGGCGTACTGCTCCAACCGTTTCGGCGTCGATGCCGACCCCAGTCCAGCGCTGCTTCCACGCGACGGCTGCTGCGACGTAGCCCCACGTGTGCGTGATGCTTCCGACGACGCCAGGCGGCCACCGCGGCACCCGGTGCTCATCCGCCGGCAACGCCGTTACCGGCGCTCCGAGTGCGGCGAGCGCGCGGCGTGCACAGCCACGGCCGGCTGCTACCTCGCGCCGTCGCTGGGGAACCGCCCCGGCCACGAGGTATTCCTCCTCGGGCAAGAGCAACGAATCCGAGCCGTCTGACTCGACCCCGATGACGTCAGGAGGTAGGATCAGAGGGAGCATCACGTCGATACGAGTGTTCGCCGTACGCGTTTCCACGCTGGCCGGACAAGCCCTGCGTGGATTGACGAGCAGATCTAACTCTTCTACCGTCACGGATTGGGCAGTTCATGGGTACGCGTTCACGGGGCGCACTACGAATCAACGAGCAGCGAGGGCGGTTGGCGATTGCGTAGCGCTGAGTTGACGGCTTGAACCAAATACCCGAAGACGTGGCGACCCTTGACCTGGCTGACCATCGGGTGCGCGCCCCGACGGCTTGTGGTTGTTGCGTGCCCCGCGTTGCTCGGGCGTGTCCGTCGACGGCGGCTTGTTCGAGTTCGACGAGTTCTCCGATCGAGACGTCGCTTCAACTCCGCGTTCTCGGCGCGCAGCGTCTTGTTCTCGACCTCAAGCACCGCGATCTTCGTCGCCTGAACCTCCACCATCGCCAGCAGCGCATCTACCTGGCGTTCCAGGCGTGCGATCCGCTCGTCGGTGGCCCCCACCAATACTTTAGATCACGCCGCGATCCCGCTGTCGATCCCCATCACGTCGCGGAGAGATCCGGACTCCGACCCGTGAACGCGTACGTTTATGAGGTCGTGTCTCTATAGTTGTGTAGAAGCCGGTTTCTTGGGCCGCAAGAAAAGAAGGGGGAACCTCCGGGTTGCGACACCGAGGAGGAACCCCCATGAGCAGACCAAAACGATCCACCCACGCC
>JAPLLF010000521.1 GCA_026387715.1 Pseudomonadota bacterium | reverse complement strand
GAGGCGCGGCTCGACCAGCTCGACCTCGAGGCCGCGCGGTTCCAGGGGCGGCTGTCGGCGCTCGTGGTGCTGGGCTACCTCGGCTTCGTGCCGTTCATGCTGTGGACCGGCGTGCGCCAACCGTGGCTCGTCGCGGCGTTCGCGATCCTGACGCTCGTCGGCGGCGCGCAGGTCTATCGGCTGTCGCGCAGATCCTCCATCCAGCTGGGCGGCATCTACCTCAACGCGGTGATCAACGCCTCGTTGATCGCGCTCGTCACCAGGCTCGTCGGGCCGTTCCTGATCGCGCCGACCCTGGTCGCGACCACGCTGATGGCGTACGCGGTGCATCCCAGGTTCGGAAAGATCGGCATCGTCGCGGTGATCGTCGGGGCGGGCGTCGCGGTGCCCTGGTTGCTCGAGGTGGTCGGGATCTTGCCGAGCACGTATCACTTCGAGCACGGGGACCTCGTGATGGTCTCGCCGGCGCTGTCGTTCTCGTCGATCCCCACCCAGCTCGCGTTCGCGGCGCTGCTCGTCTCGGTGCTCGGGATCGTCGCGTTGCTCGCGCGCAACCTCGCGATGCGGCAGCGGGACATCGCCCGGCGGATCGAGCTGCAGTCATGGCAGCTGCGTCAGCTGGTGCCCGCGCGCGTGTGAACGACTACACTGCGCCGGCATGCCCGACGACTCCGGCCCTGACTCCGAAAAGGCGACGCTGCTGGGACACGTCTCTGCCACGACGCCGCCGGTGAGCCCGGTCGGATCGCCGACGCAGGACACGCTGGTCCCGCTCGAGCCGATCGATCCGCGCGGCCTCACGCTCCCCGATGCCGGCTACACGATCGGCGACATGATCGGTCGCGGCGGCATGGGCGAGATCATGTCCGCGACCGATCGTCGGATCGGTCGCGAGGTCGCGATCAAGCGCATGCGCGGCGCGTCGTCGGAGCCCCACGCGATCGTGCGGTTCCTGCGCGAGGCCCGCATCCAGGCCCGCCTCGATCATCCCTCGATCGTGCCGGTGCACGAGCTCGGCACCGACGACAACGGGCGGCCGTTCTTCACGATGAAGCGGCTGGTCGCGACGACCCTGCTCGACAAGCTCGCGAAGCCGGGGCCCATGCAGCCGCTGCTCCGTGCCTTCATCGACGTGTGCATGGCGGTCGAGCTCGCGCACCAGCGCGGGGTCGTGCATCGCGACCTCAAGCCGGCGAACATCATGCTCGGCGACTTCGGCGAGGTCTACGTCATCGACTGGGGGGTCGCGCGCGTGCTGTCCGAGCGTCCCGCCGCCGCGCAGAACGACATCGACACGCTCGACGAGGGATCCGAGACAGCCGGCATGCTCGGCACGCCCGGCTACATGGCGCCCGAGCAGATCGACGGCAGCGACGTGTCGACCGCGACCGACGTCTACGCGCTCGGCGCGATCCTGTTCGAGATCCTCACCGCCGAGCCGTTGCACCCGCGCGGTCGCGGGGCCATCGCCACCACGCTCGACACGCCACAGGATGCGCCCGCGAAGCGCAAGCCGGACCGCGAGATCCCCCCCGAGCTCGACACGGCGTGCTTCGACGCGCTCGCCCGCGAGCCGAAGGATCGGCCGACCGCCCGCCAGCTCGGCGAGCGCGTCCAGGCCTACCTCGAAGGCGATCGCGACACCGCGCAGCGGCGCAAGCTCGCGGCCGAGCAGCTCGCCCAGGCTCACGCGGCGCTGGCGAGCGACGACGTCGATGGGCGCGCGACCGCGATGCGCAAGGCCGGGCGCGCGCTGGCGCTCGACCCCGAGTCGATCCCCGCGGGCGAGCTGGTCACCAAGCTGATGCTGGAGCCACCGACCGTGCTGCCGCCCGCCCTGCGCGACCGGCTCGACGACGACGAGCGGGTCTCGGCGAAGGCGCGCAGCCGGACCGCGATGATCGTCTACCTGTCGGTGTTCCTGTTCGTGCTCCCGGTCCCGTGGATGACGGTGGCGAGCTGGCCGTGGTTCATCGCGCTCAACCTCACGGTCGCGGGGCTCGCGGCGACC
>JAPLLF010000419.1 GCA_026387715.1 Pseudomonadota bacterium | reverse complement strand
GCCGACGCTGGTGCCGGCGATCGTCGCGGCCTCGGCGACGGTCTTGCCTTCGAGCTTCACGAGCACGACGGCCTCGCGCTGCTGGATGGGGAGCTGTGCCAGGGCGGCCATCGCCGCGGCGAGGCGCTCGGGATCGGCAGGCTCGTCCTGGCGATCGACGGCCTCGCCGGTGATCCCGGCCGCCCTCTCGGGCAGGGTGCCGCCCTCGTGGTTGCTCACCCCGACGATCGCCCGCTTGGTCGCGCGCGCGTGGTCGAGGAACACCCGGTGGGCGATCGCGTAGATCCACGGAAGTGGGTCAACCCCGCGGATATACGCGGAACGCGCGCGATGGACCTTGAAGAACGTCTGCTGGAGCAGGTCGTCCGCGATGGCCTTTTGTCGGGCCATCTTCAGGAGGTACCCGAGCAGACGCGGGGCGACCAGGGCGTAGAGCTCGCGAAATGCGCTCGCATCGCCGTCGCAGTACCTCTCCATCAGGGCCCCGGGCTCGGCCATTCGACCGATTGCGTCTATACGCTGATTCACGGCCGCGGTTACAGCCCCGTGGCGCTTGCGTCGACGGGCTGATCTGACCTATGAAACGCGTCCTTATATGGGTCAGCGTACGAAGCGCAAGCTCAAGAATCGTCCTAAGTTCAAGCAGGTCCGTCGTCTCAAGGATCGGCGCATGAAGGCCAAAAAGGCCGCGGCTCACAAGCGCGGA
The DNA here is from genome assembly GCA_026387715.1 of Pseudomonadota bacterium. GTDB lineage: Bacteria > Myxococcota_A > Polyangia > Haliangiales > Haliangiaceae > JABFXX01. Next base: position 7,300 of record JAPLLF010000419.1, on the reverse strand, counting down.
CTCGGCCGTAACAAGGCGCGTCGTCAGCGTCGGGGTACGAAAAAGAAGTAGTAGCAATCTCGGCTCGATCAGATCACGAGCCGAGCATCGACCACGCGATACATAACTGCCCTGCGAAGTATGCGGGCAGCCCGAGTGCCTTGTTTGCGAAGCTCGGCTCGACGAATTTCTCGCGCGCGACCATGAGGTCGGACGCGAAGAAGACGATCGCGCCCGCTGCGAGGATCGGACGATGCGAGGCCAGCGCGCCGATGACCATCGCCGTGATCGTCGCGACGTAGACGATCACGGGTCCGCGGAACGTCCCGAGGTGCGGCCAGAGCCATCGCAGCGCGAACGCTGCGGCGACGATCGGCAGGATCGCGACCGGCGAGCTCCACGTCGCGATCGGGGCGATCGTCGTGATCGCCACGACGTAGGCGAGGTGACCGCCGAGGAACGCGACGAGACCGGCGAGGAACGCGCGGCTGGATCGACCCAGCAGCGCGAGATCGCCGATCGCGCCGAGCACGAGCCCTACGACGATCCACGCGCCGTACGACGAGCCCGACCACGCGGCGATCCCGACCCCGATGAACGATCCCGACGCGGTGGCCTTGGCCAGCGTCCGGAGTCGATCGGCCGCGAGGCCGCGCGAGATCCGCCACTCGGCGAGCACGAGCGCCGCGGTCGCGAGCACGCAGGTGATCGTCGCGACGACGGCGATCATCCGTGCGCCGGCTTCCAGCCGCCGAGCGCGCGGGCGACGAGATCCAGTCGATCCTGTCCCCACACCAGCAGGGTGTCGTCGACCACGAAGCTCGGGACCCCGAACACGCCGACGGCCCTGGCCGCGGCGGTCGCGTCGATCAGCGCCTGCTTGACCGCCGGGTCACTACAACCCTCGAGCCACGCGCGCGGCAGGCCGCACGCATCGAGGATCTCGCCGAGCGTCGCGACGTCCTCGAGATCCCGATCGTCGCGCCACATCGCTCGCGCGAGCGCGACCGCGAGCTCGAGCTGCACGCGCCAGCCGCGGTCGGCGGCGAGGATGCACAATCGCTGCGCGGTGATCGTGCGCTGCGGGAACTTGCGCGGCATCCGCACGGGCTCGCCCCACCAGTGTCCCCACCGCGTCATCTCGAGCCCGGTGTAGCGGAGCTTCGGAGGAGGAAACGTGAACAGCGGCACGTTCGCCGTGCCGAGCTCCTTGAACAGCGCCCCGAGCAGGATGGGGACGAGGCGTGGCACGACGCCCGTCTGGTCTGCGAGCCGCGCCACCTGCGTGAGCGCGAGGTACGCGAACGGGCTCGACACGTCGAAGTAGACGTCGAGCATGGCGCCGTCGTGCGCGCGCAGCGCCGTCGAGAACGGCCGCGGGCCGCCGGGCGGTGGCCCCTCCTCGGGCTCCCAGCCATCGAGGATCGCCGCGAGGTGCGCCAGGCGATCCTGCCCCCACACGAGGAGCGGGGCCCGCGCGGGGTCGGCGCGCCGGACGATCCACGCCGGGGCGCCGAAGATCCCCAGCTCGATCGCCTCGGCGGTCCGCGCGTGGAGCTCGGCCTTGAGGTCATCGTCGTCGGCCCGCGCGAACGCGTGGAGCACGTCGTCGCTCGCGACCGCCGCACCCTCGAGCGCCGCGCGGATCACCGCGTCGCTGGTGACATCCTCGCCGCGCTGCCAGTACGCCGCGTAGATCGCCGGGATCGCGTCCGGCCAGGTCGCGTGGGGCAGGGCGAGCAGGACACGCAACGCCCGCACCGTCCTCATCGGGTGGGCCGCCGGCATCGCGAACGGCGCTTCGAACAGCTCCGCCCAGCGGTACATGTCGCGCAGGTTGTGGGCGGCCTTCGCCATCGACAGCGACGACATCGGTCCGTCACCGGCGCCGATCCCCCGGAACACGCCGCCGAGCAGCATCGGCCGCCAATCGATCGGGACGCCGAGCGACGCCGCCTGCCTCGACGCGAGATAGGCGTAGGGGCACGAGAAGTCGAACCACAGCTCGATTCGCGACAAGACCCGATCATACGCCTGGTAAGGGTCTTCCAACCGCGCGAGATCGTGGGCTAGATTACGGGGGTTCGGTATGGCCAAGCTGGTCGACGGGTTTAAAGACGGGCGCCCCGAGCTCGGGCGGCGCACCTTCTTGGTCCCGGAGAACCACGCCGAGGTGCTCGCGCTCCTCTATCACGAGCAGACCGGCATCGTCGGAGGGCTCCCCGTCGGACCGGTCACGACCGACCCGTTCGGCGCGCACGGCATCCGCATGTATCCCGATCAGGATCCGGTCGTGCTGGAAGAAACCCGCAGGTATTTCGAGAAGCTAGCCGAGCGCTTCTCGAATGACCTTCCCAAAGCCTGAGTCGTCCCGTAGGGTGCACGGCAAGTCTCGTTTTGTTTGATCGGTCTTCGTTGGGTTTCGGATGGCTCGTGCTCGTGCTCGTGCTGGCGTCGGGGTCGGCTCTCTGCGCGAGCGCATGTTCGGGGACCGTCGGTGATGTGAACCACATCACCGGCTGCACCAAGGACACCGACTGTCGCGCGCCACGCGTCTGCGAAGGCAGCTCGTGCGTCGACCCGCACCCCGCGAGCTCCGGGCACGACGGGCACGACGCGATGCCCACGACCGCCACCCCACCCACGCCCCCCACCGGGTCGCCGCCGTTCGCGATGTACGGCGGCGATGCGCGTCACTCGGGACGTCGCGGGGGCCCGATCGCCGCGCAGCCGCCGACCGAGCAGTGGCGGCTCGCGGTCGGTGGCGTGGTCGCCGGATCGCCGACGATCGGCCCCGACGGCACGATCTACGTCGCGTCGCACGATGGCAACCTCTACGCGGTCGCGCCCGACGGCAAGCTGCGCTGGAAGTTCGCGACCACCGATCGCGTGTGGAGCACGCCGGCGGTCGCGGAGAACGGCACCATCTACATCGGCTCCGACGACGATCACCTCTACGCGGTGAAGCCCGACGGCACGCTCGCGTGGAAGCTCCGGCTCGGCGCGTGCGATCCCAAGGGCTTCGGTCCCGAGTCGTCGCGGTGCGACGTCGACGGCGGCCCGACGATCGGGCCCGACGGCACGATCTACGTCGGCGGCGATGGCATCCACGCGGTGTGGCCCGACGGCACGCTGCGCTGGAAGGTCGCGACCGCCGAGCACGTCGCCAGCGCACCGGCGCTCGGCGCCGACGGCACCGTCTACGCGGGCTGCCAGGACGACGCGCTCTACGCGATCGCGCCCGACGGCACCAAGCGCTGGGAGGTCCGCACCGGCGGGGACGTCGACGCGGCGCCCGTGATCGGCGGCGACGGCACGGTCTACGTCGGCAGCGACGACAAGGCGCTCTACGCGATCAAGGACGGCAAGATCCTGTGGAAGACGCTGACCGGCGGCGAGCTCCGCGCGGCGGCCGCGCTCGGCGCCGACGGCACGCTGTACGTCGGCAGCCTCGACAAGAACCTCTACGCGATCGCGCCGACCGGCCAGGTCCGCTGGCGGGTCGCCGCCGCCGACAAGATCGTCGCGGCCCCGGGCATCGCGACCGACGGCACGATCGTCGTCGGCTCGGAGGATGAACATCTGTATGCGATCGCGCCTGACGGCACGATCCGCTGGACCGTCGCCCTCGGCGGCGATCTCGACACGACCGCTGCGATCGCGCGAGACGGGACGATCTACGTCGCCGGCGACGACGCGCAGCTTCACGCACTTCGTTAGATAAGAAGAAACTCAGTATGACCACGTTTGATCGACGCGCTGTCCTCGACAGCCTGTCCCGTATCGTCACCCCCGGCATCAAGCTCACGGCCCTCGCCGACGAGCTCGGCGTGCGCAAGCACGAGTACGCCGCCCTGCGCGAGCTCCTCGACGACCTGATCGAGGACGGCACCGTCCACGTCCTCACCGGCGGCGCGTTCGCGCTCACCCCCTCCGGTAGCCGAGGCGGCGCGCAGCTCGCCCAACCGGCTCAAGGAGCGCAAGCTCAAGCCCGAGAAGGCCGCCCGCGCGCAGCTGCCGTGGAACAAGAAGCCCGCGGCCGCGACCCCGCCGGCGCCGTCGACCTTCGATCGCCCGCGCACCCACGCGCGTCCGCCGGTGCCACCGACGGGTGGCGTGCCGACCACGGTCTACGATCCCGACACCGGCGAGACGGTGACCCGCGACGCGCGCGTCACCGGCCGGATCACCGTGCACCCCGCGGGCTACGGCTTCATCGACACCGACGGCAGCGAGACCGTGTTCGTGCCCGCGAAGTTTCGCGGCACCTCGCTCGACGGCGACAAGGTCGTCGTCGAGACCTGGCCCGGCTTCAAGGGCACCGAGGGGCGCGTCACCGAGGTCCTCGCGCGCGGGCGCGCGCGACTGACCGGGATCCTGCGACGCGTCGGGCGCGCCGTGTACCTCGAGCCCGACGATCCCCGGATCGCCGCCGACTACGGTCGCGTCGGCATCGACGAGCTCGGCGGCGCGACCTCGGGCAAGGACGGCGACGCGATCGTCGTCGAGATCACGCGGTATCCCGACGTGGTCCGCCGCGAGCTGGCCGGCAAGGTGCTCAAGGTGCTCGGCGATCCCGAGGATCCGCGCACAGAGATCGAGAAGATCCTCGCGTGCGCCGAGATCCCCGTCGAGTTCCCCGACGACGCGGAGCTGCAGGCGAAGGAGACGCCGCAGGAGCTCGGCCCCAGCGACCTCGCCGATCGCATCGACCTCCGCAGCCGCCGGTTCGCGACGATCGATCCGGAGACCGCGCGGGACTTCGACGACGCGATCTGCATCGAGGACGGTCCGCACGGTGGCCCGCGCGTGTGGGTCGCGGTCGCCGACGTCTCGCACTACGTGCGCTGGAGCGACGCGCTCGATCGCGAGTCGACGATCCGCGGCGTGTCGGTCTACTTGCCCGACCGCGTGATCCCGATGCTGCCGCACCAGCTGTCGTCGAACATCTGCTCGCTGCTGCCGAACGTCGACCGCTGCGCGATGGTCGTGCGGCTCGACTACACGGATGACGGCGACCTCGTCGACACCGGCTACACCGCCGCGGTGATCCGCAGCAAGGGCCGCCTCGACTACCCCGGCGTCGCCGCCGCGCTCGGCGGTGATTTCCGCGGTCGGCGCGAGCACTACCGCGGCTGGCTCGAGGAGCTCACGCGCATGCACCGGCTGTCGCGCAAGCTCCGCGCGAAGCGGGCGGCGCGCGGCGCGCTCGATCTCGAGATCGCCGAGCCGAAGGTGATCCTCGACGCCGACGATCCGCGCCTCGTGCGCGACGTCGTCAAGGCCAAGGGTGATCCGGCCGTCAAGGAGGCGTACCAGCTCGTCGAGGAGTACATGATCGCCGCCAACGAGGCGGTGGGCGCGTACTTCCGCAAGCGTGGCGCGACCACCGTGTGGCGCGTGCACGCGCCGCCGGCGGCCGACCGCGTGGCCAAGCTCGCCGAGCTGCTCGGCGCGTACGGCATCACGGTCGACACCGAGGAGGCGATGACCGCGCTCGGCATGAAGGCCGTGCTCGATCAGATCGCCGAGAAGCCGGGCGTGCAGGCGCTGTCGTTCCTGGTGCTGCGCACCCTGACGCAGGCCGTGTGGGACACGGTGCCGATCGGGCACTTCGGGCTCGCGTCCGGGGACTACCTGCACTTCACGTCGCCGATCCGCCGGTATCCGGATCTGCTCGTCCATCGCCTGCTCAAGCATCACCTGCACCGCGAGGGGCTCGCGTCCGGTGGCGGGTACGCCGATCCGCCGCCGCCGCCCGAGACGCTGCAGGAGCTCGCGCGCAACGCGAGCATCCAGGAGCGCCGCGCGATGGAGGCCGAGCGTGAGGCCGTCAGCATGTACCGCGCGTACCTGATGCGCGATCAGGTCGGCGAGGTCTACGAGGGCGTCGTGTGCGCGGTGACGAGCTTCGGCGCGTTCGTCGAGCTCGAGTCGCCCTACGTCGAGGGCCTCATCAAGCTCGACTCGCTCGGGGCGGAGCCGTTCGACTACGACGAGATCCACATGCGGCTCTCGGGGCGCAAGACCGGCAAGTCGATCGAGCTCGGCGACAAGGTGAAGGTCGAGATCAACAACGTGTCGGTCATCCGGCGACGCATCGACCTCACGCTGATCGCGGTCGCGCAGCAGAAGACGCGTCCGAAGGCGGAGATCGTCACGAAGAAGGATCTCGGCAGTCGCAAGATCGCGGCCCGCGAAGTCGAGCGGGTGACCCGCGAGCGCAAGGCGCCGGCGCCCGCCCCGGCGCGGAGCAGCGCCCGCGGCGAACGCACGGCGAAGCCGGCGCGCGCGGCCGACGGCAAGCTGCGGCTCGGGGTCTCGCATCGTGGTCCGGGCGGCGCGGCCAAGGCCGCCAGCGGCGGCGCCGGCAAGCGCACGCCTGACAAGAAGCGTCGGTAAGGTAACGTCGCGGGCTACTTCGCCGCGAGCGCCTCGAGCAGCTTGCGGCGGGTGATCGGCTTGGCGACCAGCGCGCGGACGCCGAGCTCCTTCGCGCGGCGACGGTGCTCGGGGCTCGCGCGCGACGTGATGATCACGATCGGCACGCTCTGGAACCGATCGTCGGTGCGGAGGTGCGCGATCAGCTCGAAGCCGCCGAGCTCGGGCATCTCGAGATCGGTGACGACGAGATCGTAGCGGAGCTGGCGCGCCATCTGGATCGCGTGGGCGCCGTCCTCGGCGACGTCGACGATCCAGCCCTCGCGGCCGAGCATGCTGGTCATCGCCTCGCGGATCGCCCGCGAGTCGTCGACGACCAGCGCGCGCCCGGCGAGCACCGGCGCGGAGCCCTGGTCGAGCACCGTGTTCGGTGCGTTGGGGTACGCGCGGCGGACGAGCTGCGCGGGATCGAGGATCAGCTGGATCTTGCCCGAGCCGCTGATCGTCGCGCCCGCGTACAGGGTGAGCGGGGCGAGCAGGGGGCCGAGCGGCTTGACGATGATCTCGCGGGGCCCGACGAGCTTGTCGACGGTGCACACCAGCGACTTGCCGGCGAACGACACCACGACGCCGGGTCGGCGATCCGCGGTGACGCCGTTGCCGAGCAACCCCTCGAGGCGGAGCACCGGCACCTGCTCGTGCCGCACCATCGTCGTGGTCGCGTGCGGCTCGACGAGCGTGGTGTCGACGACGTGCACGTGCGGGATCGCGTAGACCTGGCCGCCCACCTTGAACAGCATCGCCTGGGCGAGCGCGGTCGACAGCGGCAGCCGGAGGCTGAACGTCGTGCCGCGCCCGGGGACCGAGCTGAGCTGGAGCTCGCCGCCGAGCTTCGCGACGGTCTCGCGCACCAGGCCCACGCCGATGCCGCGGCCGGCGA
>JAPLLF010000193.1 GCA_026387715.1 Pseudomonadota bacterium | reverse complement strand
ATCGCCTGCAGGGTGTCGAAGCTCGGGAGCTCGACCTGCTGGACCTTGTAGTCGTAGTGGATCTCGGGCCACCCCTCCTCGGAGAAGCTCTGGTTGTCCTCGGACTGATCGGTCTCGGTGAAGCCGTCCTTGAGGAGCTTCTCCTCGATGTCGTACATCTTGCCGCGCGCGAGGTCGGTGACGACGCCCATCATCTGCGCCTCCTGCGACGCGAAGATGCTCTGCGCCGCGCTGTTGATCAGCACGGTCAGCGCGAAGCCGAGCAGCGCGAGGCCGATCATGACCTCGAGCAACGTGAACCCTCGCGGGCGCCTCGAGCTCATGGCTCTTCTCCACGGGGCTTCTTGTCGTGATCGCCCATCACGTTGCGGAGCATGTGCTCGTCGACATCCTGGAGCTCGCCATCGCGGAGCTCGACGCGCCCGGTGAGGCCGTAGACGAGCACCGAGAACGACTCGGTGCCGTCGGTCATCGTGACCACGGCCTTCTCGGCCTGCCCTTGCGGGAAGAAGTAGATCGCGACCTGCCCCTTGGAGGTCTCGTGCTCCATGTGCTGGACCCAGATCGCCTTGAACTTGATGCCCTTGTCGGCGCGGAGCGCGCGATTCCAGCCCTTGCCGGTCGCGTCGCCGGTCACGGTGTCCTGGACCGGTGCGCAGACCTTGTCGGCGATGTGCGCGCCCGCGAGCGCGGTCACGCGCTTCGCCGCGCCCTCGGGATCGCCGCCGGCGAACGCATCGGCCGGCAGGTTCTGCATCCGGGTCTGGCCACGCTCCTGGGCACGCTTGGTCTCGTCCTCGTCGGGGCGCACCGCTTCGTTGCGCATGATCGACGCCGCGCCCTCGCACTGCTCGACGATGTAGAGCTGCTTGTCGACGTCGAACAGCACGCGATGCATCTGGCCGTGCTCGATCGACAGCATGCTCGCGCGCTTCATCACCGTCGCCAGCTCGGTCGCGTTCTCGACGAGGTCGGCGCGCGTGAGCGACCGGAACCCGCGATTCACCAGCATCGCGCCGGCGCCGATGATGGCGAGCACGATCATGATCTCGAGCACGGTCATGCCCGAGTGGTGGTGACGACGGGTGGTCATGGGGGATGGTGGGTTCGAGGGGGCGATCAGCGCGAGGCTAGTCCCACGACTTGACGTCGTCGGCGTCGTCGAACTTCTGGTTCTCGCCGGCCGACTGGACCGCGAGCCCGCTCTTGACGCCCGCGGGCACGTCGCCGCCGCAGAACATCTTCCACGGCGTGCCCCACGGATCCTTGCCGTCCTTGCTGTCGGCCCACTCGTTGAGCTCCTCGAGCTTGTCGGGACAGCCCTTGCCCGGGTGCGCGCCCTGCCACAACGGGAACGCCTCGGCCGTGAACTTCTTCGCGGTCAGCTTGGCGATGTCGTTCTTCGACTGGCCGAACGCCTTCATGACGCGCGGACCGACGACGAGCCCCATGACGAGCGCGAGGATCGCGAGCACGATCATGATCTCGAGCAGCGTCATGCCGCGCTGGGCGGTGCGCCGGGGAGCTCGGCGAGCCTTGGACAGGGTGCGGGTCAGGTTCTTGCGCAGCGTGATGAACATGTCGGTCTCCTTACGAGTGATTACTTGGGTCCCGAGAGCGTGCCGAGATCCATGATGGGCGAGAGAATCGAGAACACGATGAAGGCGACCGCGCCGCCCATGATGACCAGCATCATGGGCTCGAGCAGCGCAGTAAATCGGCCAAGCTTGGTGTCGACCTCGGACTCGTAGGTCATCGCGACGCGCTCGAGCATCTGCTCGAGCTGGCCGGCCTTCTCGCCGACCGCGACCATGTGGATCATCGTCGGTGGGAACTGCCCGGACTTGCGGAGCGTGACGGCGAGCGACTCGCCCTCGGTCACCGCGCGCTTGGCTTCCTCGATGGCCTGCTGGAGTACGACGTTGCCCATGATCTGCTTGGCGGTATCGAGCGCGCGCAGCATTGGCACGCCCGACTGAAGCATCGTGCCAAGCGTGCGAGAGAACCGCGAGATGTTCACCGTCCGCACGAGCTGACCGACGACCGGCAGCCGGAGCGTGAGCCGATCCCACACCTGCCGGCCGTCCTTGCTGTTCTTCCATTTGGTGAACAGCACGATGCTCGCGAAGATGCTCATCAAGATCCACAGGATGTTCTTGCCGAGGAAGTCCGACGACCAGATGAGGAAGCGGGTGTTGAGCGGCAGCACCTTGCCGGACTGCGTGAACATCGAGGTGATGTTCGGGATGACCTTGATCATCAGCACGAACATGATCACCGAGCCCACCACGACCATGACGCCCGGGTAGATCATCGCGCTCTGGACCTTGCTCTTGAGCTTCTGCGAGCTCTCGAGGAACTCCGCGAGGCGCGTGAGCACCTCGTCGAGGTTTCCGGAGATCTCGCCCGCGCGCACCATCGACACGTAGAGCTCGTCGAACAGCTTCGGGTGGCGCGCCAGCGCGTCGGCGAACGACGTGCCCTCGTTTACCGCCGTCCGGACCTCGGACATCGGCGTCTTGAGGCGCAGGTTGACGATCTGCTCGACCATGGCGCCCAGCGACTCGGGGAGCGGGATGCCGGCCTTGATGAGCGTGGCCAGCTGGCGGGTCAGCGTGGCGATCTCGGTCTTCTTGACGCCCCCGATGAACCCGCCGAGATCGACCTGGCGCGACAGCCCGCCGCGCGCGGCGTTCTGCGCCTTGCCCTCGCGGCTCGCCTTCGACAGCTCGAAGCTCGTGACCGACACGCCGTCCTTGCGGAGCGCCTGCCGCAACGCCTTCGGCGACTCGGCATCGCGCGTGCCGTTCGTCGACTTGCCGTTCGCGGCGATCCCCTTGAAGGCGTACATCGGCATGGCTAGTCTCCCGCCTCGGCGGTCATCAGCATGACCTCCTCGGGGGTCGTCATGCCGAGCACGCACTTGCGCGCGCCGTCGAAGCGCAGCGAGACCATGCCGGCCTCGACGGCGACGTTGCGGATCGAGCCGGCGTCCGACTTCTCGAGACACAGGCGGCGGACCTCGTCGTTGATGACGAGGAGCTCGTAGATGCCGGTCCGGCCGCTGTAGCCGCGCTGGCCACACGTCGGGCACCCGACGGCCTCGAACATCGTGCCCGGCGGGGGCGGCCGCATGCCCTTCACCGTCGGGAAGTGATACGCGCCCGCGTAGAACGTCTTCGGATCGAGGCCGAGCTCGCGGAGCATCTCCTCCGACGGCCGGATCGGCCGCGCGCACTCGTAGCAGGGCTTGCGCACGAGGCGTTGCGCGAGCAAGCACACGAGCGACGACGCGACGAGGAACGGCTCGATCCCCATGTCGATGAGGCGCGTGATGCCGCCGGCGGCGTCGTTGGTGTGCACCGTGGAGAGCACGAGGTGACCGGTGAGCGAGGCGGTGATCGCCGTCTCGGCGGTCTCGCGATCGCGGATCTCGCCGACCATGATGACGTCGGGATCGTGGCGCAAGAACGAGCGCAGGCCCGACGCGAACGTCAGGTCGATCTTCGAGTTGACCTGGGTCTGCGAGATGCCCTCGAGCTGATACTCGACCGGATCCTCGACGGTGAGGATGTTGATGTCCGGCGAGTTGATCTCGGAGAGCGACGCGTACAGCGTGGTCGTCTTGCCGGAGCCGGTCGGCCCGGTGACGAGCATGATGCCGTGGGGCCGCTTGATCACGCTGCGGATGATCGCGAGGTGATCGGTCGCGAAGCCGATGTCCTGGAGGCCGAGGAGCACCGAGCTGCGATCGAGGAGCCGGATCGTGATGCGCTCGCCGCCGGCGGTCGGCACGGTCGCGACGCGCATGTCGACGTCCTTGCCGGCCATCTTGCGCCGGATGCGGCCGTCCTGCGGCAGCCGCTTCTCGGCGATGTTGAGGCCCGACATGATCTTCACGCGGGCGACGATGTTGTTCTGGAACTTCTTCGGCGCGCGCTTGGCCTCGCGCAGCGCGCCGTCGATCCGGTAGCGCACGATGATGTCGCGCTCGCCCGGCTCGATGTGGATGTCCGAGGCCTTCTCGCGCGCCGCCTGGAACATCAGCGAGTTCACCCACCGGATGATCGGCTGCTCGTCGTTGGCGTCGAGCATGTCGACGAGCTCCTCGGACTGGTAGTCCTCCTCCTCGGGATCGTCCTTCTTGCTCGACGACTCCAGCTCGTGGCTGCCCCGCAGCCGGGTGTACGCCTTGTTGATGTGGTCGCTGATCTTGGCGCCCGAGGCGACGACCGGCTCGACCGCCTCGCCGAGCAGCACCGACACGCCATCGATGACGTCGACCGCGCTCGGATCCGACACCGCGAGCATCACCCGATTGGAGCCGTCGCGCCCGATCACGTGCCCGACGCGACCGCGCGCGAAGTTGATCGGGACCTTCTCGAGCAGCTCGACCGGGATGTCCTCGGCGCGCGGGAGGTCGCGGAGGTACGGCATCTCCGACTGCAGCGACAGCGCGAGCGCGAGCTGATCCTCGTCGATGAGCTTGAGGCGCGACAGGACCTCGCCGATCAGGCCGCCCTCCTCGCGCTGCTTCGCGAGCCCGCGCTCGATGACGTCCGGCGAGATCCCGCACCGCGCGACGAGGATCTCGCCGAGCCGCACGCCGACGAAGTTCGCCTGCGCGAGCTCGTGACCACCGCGAAACGTACCGAATTCGCCGGGCATCACCATGGCTACTTCACTTCCCCTTCGGAGGTGCGGGCTTGGGCGTCGGCGTCGGGGTCGGCGTCGGCGGGTTGGTCCCGATCGGAGGCTTCGGCATCGGCGCGTCCTCGGGGGCGTCGATGCTCGACGTGCCGTACTCGACGGCGCCGTCCTTGACCTGCGCGCGCTGGCCGAACTGCGCCTGGTAGGCGACGTCGTCCTCGACCGAGATGATCGCGCGGTTGATCTCCTCGACGACCCCGCGCTTGCGGCGGTAGTCGACGCGCGCCTCGTACTTGCTCTCGTTGAGGTTCGCGAACGACCGCGTGAACTCCTGATACTCGCGCGTCTTGCGCTCGCGAATCGACTGGAGGTCGAGCTGGTCCTTGATGATGTACGGCGTGAGGAGGATGAGTAGGTTTGTCTTCTTTTTCGTCTTCGTCGAGTACTTGAAGAGGTAGCCGAGGATCGGGATATCTCCGAGCAGCGGGACCTTGCTCACGTTGTAGATGTCGCGCTCCTGGATCAGGCCGCCGATCACGACCGACTGCTGGTCGTGGACGACGACCTGGGTCTTGAGCTTGCGCTCCGTCCAGGTCGGGCCGAGCTCGGGATCCTTGTCGCCGATGTCCTTGGTCTCGTGCTCGACGTCGAGCCGGACGATGTCCTCCGACGAGATGTGCGGCGTGATGTTGAGGACGAGGTTGAGCTTCTCGCGGTCGATGTTCTGACCGATCGACCCGGGCAGCCCGCCCGCCGCGCCGGCGGCGCCCGGGAGCCCGAACCCGCCGATCGACAGGCCCTTCTTGTACGGGATGTTGTTACCGACGGAGAACTCGGTCTTCTCGTTGTTGATGCAGATGATGTGCGGCGCCGACAGGATGTTGGTGTTCGCCTGGTTCGCGAGCGCCTGGAACAGCACCGCGTAGGACGGGATGCTCTTGCCGAGGATCGTCTGCGAGTTCGCGAGCGGCGAGCCGACGAGGCCGCCGATCAGGCCGGTCGCGCTGATGAGGCTGGTGAGGTCGAGTGACCGGAGCGAGCTCGTCTGCACGCCACCGAGCACGAGCGCCTGCCCCATCACGCTGTTGAGCGTGGTCGCGATCTCGTCGGCGAGCGCGTTGTCGAGGTGGTAGACGTGGATCGACGAGCCACCCTCGGTGTCGAGGTTGATGTCGAGGCGATCGACGAGCGACTTGACGCGCAGGTACCCGGCCTCGCTCGACACGACGACGAGCGTGTTGGTGCGATCGTCGACGAGGATCTTCGAAGGGACCGCGTTGGAGGCATCGTCACCGCCACCGCCACCGGCGCCGGGCGGCTGCCCCGGCGTGTTCGGCCGGGACTTGGTCGCCGCCTGCCCACCCCCGGCGCCGCCACCACCGCTGGTGACCCCAAGGATCTCGTTGAGCTTGCCCTGCAGCTGCGTCGCGTCGGCGAACTTCACGGTGATCGTGTAGATGCCGTCGCTGTTGCCGGGGACGTCGATCGACTTCGCGAGGGACATCATGTCCCGCACCTGGCTCGCGTAGTCGGTGATGAGGATCAGCGAGCCGACCGCCTGCACGACGCCGGAGCCGGAGCGGATCGAGTCGAGGGCCGCGCGCAGCGTCTCGGTCTGCGCGTAGGTCGGACGCAGCAGGTAGCGGACCATCTGGTCGGAGTTCGCCGGCACGCCCTTCTTGATGATCGGCACCGTCTCGGTCTTCGCCTGGTTCGACTCGACGATGCGGAACACCGGGCCCTTCGGCACGATCGTGAGGCCCATCGTCGACAGCGCGATCAGGAACATCTCGTACGCGTCGGCGGCCGAGACCTTGTTCGGCGCGATGATCGTGACCTTCTTGCCGGTCGAGACCGTGCGCGGGTCGATGATGTAGTTCTTGCAGGTGAAGCCCATCGCCCACGCGATCAGCTCCTTGAGCTCGGTCTCGGGCTTGAAGCTGACCGACACCATGCCGCTGCTCTTGTGACAGCTGTAGACGGGATCGTTGTCGCCGGCCTTCGTGGCGTCCTTGTCATCCGTCTTGGGCTGGGCGAACGCGACCGGCGGCACGAGCAGGCCGGTGGTGATCACGGCCGCGGTGACCGCGGTGGTGAGTCGGCGAATGAAGTGAAGCGATTGCATGGGGATCCCGGCTCAACGAATGGTGTAGGTCATGGTCAACGGCTTGCCGCGGCGGACGAGCTCGAGGGTGAGTTGCTTGGCGTCGCGCAGCTTGGAGTAGACCTTGAGGGCCTTGTCCGCGCTGGTGAGCTCGAGGCCGTTGATCGACACGAGCGAGTCGCCATTGGTCAGGCCGAGCAGCGCGTACGACGAGTTCGGGCGGATCGCGTAGATCTTGAAGCCCTGCGGCATGCCGTCCTTCATCATCGGCACGATGCGCGCACCCTTCACGAACGACGCCGGGTTCGCGAGCACCTCGTCGAGCACGGCCCGCTGGATCTCGTAGTGGGTGTCGTCGACCTTCTTGATGCCCATCGTCAGGCGATCGGCAAAGCCGTCCGCCTCGACCGCCACCGTCAGCGTCAGCGTCGCGTCGAAGCGCTCGACCGTGAGTGTCGTCGACGTGGCCTTGGCCTTGATCTTCGCCGCGGCCACGAGCGCCTGCTTGAATGCGTCGGGAGTCGCGACGGCCTTGCCGTCGACCTGGCGCACGAGATCGCCCGCGCTGAACGGCGCCATGTCCTGGCGCACGAGCACGCCGACCGACTTCGCGCTCTTGACCGCGCTCATCGCCTCGAACAGGAGCTGCGAGATCGCCAGGGGCTCGACCGTGCTCGAGGACTTCACCGCGAGCCGGACCAGCGCGGGCTTCCCGCTCTGGATGACGTCGAGATACATCACCGTGCCGCGGTACCCAAGGGACAAAGACGCGCCGTAGCTCGAACGACCGTTGAGCGCGCGGATCACGTCACCGACCTTGAGCGCCAGCTTGGCGACGACCGGCACGTCGCGATCGATGCGCCGGCCGATCGGCTCGACCATCGTGTCGCTCGACGCCGCGTCGAGCGCCGCCAGCTCGGCCTCGTCGAGCGTGATCGTCGACGGCACCGGGTCAGCGACCGCGGTGCCAGAGAGCAGGAGCAGGGCGAGGAGTGGCTTCATCATTTGATCTGGTACTTGATCTGGAAGGGCTTGCCGCGGCGCGTGATCTCGACCTCGAGCGTCGTCGCCTCGCGGAACTTCGTGTAGACCTCGAGGCCCTTGTCGGCGGAGTCGAGCACGACGCCGTTGACCGCGTTGAGCGTGTCGCCGTTGGTGAGGCCGATCTTGCCGTACACCGAGTTCGGACGGATCGCGTAGAGCTTGAAGCCGTCGGTCTTGCCGTTCTTCATCGACGGCACCACGCGCGCGCCCTTGGCGACCGCCATCGGGTTCGCGAGGATCTTCTCGACGAGCGACTTGTCGATCTCGTAGTTGTTGTCGTCGATCTTCTTCACGCCGTTGTCGATCGCGGTCTGCAGCTCGTCCTTGTTCTCGTCGGCCGGCTTCTCCTCGACGGCGGCGACCGGCTTGGCGACCTCGATCGCGGCGCCGAGCAGCCCGAGCCGCTCGGTGTGGCCGTTGTTCTCGAAGTCGATGTACTTGTAGTGCACCGCGAGCAGCTTGCCGGTCGCGCCCGGGATCTTGTCGCCGACGAGGTCCTTGCCCGCGAGGCGAAAGCCGAACGAGCCCTGGCGCTGGTTCTCGGTGTTGATGATCGTCGCGTACGAATCGGTCGGGCGCGCGCCGACGTTGGTCGCGAGCAGCACGATCGGGAGCTGGGTCTGCTGGATCGATCCGTCGTCGGTCTTGGTGACCAGCGTCTCGACGGCGGGGGTGCAGTCGGAGCAGAAGATGTTGCGCGCCGCGAGCTGCGTGCCGTCCTTGGTGTGCGTCGCCTTCGGGGCCGGCGCCGACGGGCTCGGCGCGACCGGCGTGACCTTGGGGCCCTTCTCGGCGTCGCCGAGGAACTTCGCCTCGACGATGCTGCTCGTCGCCTTGGCGGCGAACACGGCGCACGTCATCACGACGAGGCCGCCGAGGATCCAGAAGTACCGCTTGATGAGGTCCTGCATCTAGACGTGGTCCTTGTCGGCGTCTTTGTCGTCTTTGTCGTCGGCTTTGTCGTCTCTGTCGTCGTCTGGCGCGTCGGGATCCGACGTCTCGAGGCGACGATAGATGGTCCGCGTCGCGATGCCGAGCAGCTTCGCGGTCAGCCGCTTGTCACCGCGCGTGTGGCGCAGCGTCTCGTGGATGACGCGCATCTCGATCTCGGCGAGCGGCATGCCGACCGGGAACGTCAGCGACGACGCGCCGGTCTGGGTGCCGCTGCTCGCGTGATCGCGGATCTCGCGCGGCAGGGCGTCCTCGTCGATCACGGTCTGACCGGCGCGCGTCAACACGACCGCGCGTTCGATCGCGTTCTCGAGCTCCCTCACGTTGCCGGGCCAACTATATGCGGACAGGCGATCGATCGCCGTCGGGGTGAGGCCGGAAATAGCCTTCGCGTTCTTCTCCGCGTAGACCTGGACGAAATGTTGCGCCAGGAGCGAGATGTCGTCCCGACGATCGCGCAGCGACGGCACCGCCACCGGGATCACGTTGAGGCGATAGTAGAGATCCTCCCGGAAGCGGCCGCCCTTGACCTCCTCGGCGAGGTTGACGTTCGTCGCCGCGACGATGCGGACGTCGATCCGGCGCGTCTTGCCGCCTGCGCCGAGCCGCTCGATCTCGCCCTCCTGGAGGACGCGCAGCAGCTTGACCTGCACGTGGCGAGGGATCTCGCCGATCTCGTCGAGGAACAGGGTGCCGCCGTTCGCGGCCTCGAACCGGCCCTCGCGCGCGGTGACCGCGCCGGTGAAGGCCCCCTTCTCGTAGCCGAACAGCTCGGCCTCGAGGATCGACTCGGGGATCGCGGCGCAGTTGACCGCGATGAACGGCTTGGTCGTGCGCGTGGAGTTCTCGTGCACGGCGCGCGCGAGGAGCTCCTTGCCGGTGCCGCTCTCGCCGAGCAGCAGCACGGTGGCCTCGCTGGGCGAGGCCTGGAGGATGATGTCCATCGTGCGGCGCCACGCGAGCGAGGTGCCGATGATCGACCGCCGACGGACCGCGGCGAGCTGCGCCTTGAGGCTGCGGTTCTCGACGAGGAGCGACTGCTTCTCGAGGGCGTTCTTGATGATCCGCACGACGTGCGCGCGCTTGAGCGGCTTGGTGACGAAGTCGTACGCACCCTCCTTCATCGCGTCGACGGCGGTCTCGACGGTGCCGTACGCCGTCATCAGGACGACCTCGGTCTCCGGCGCGATCGTCTTGGCGGCGCGCAGGAGATCCATGCCGCTGGTCTGCGGCATCATGAGGTCGGTGAGCAGCACGCCGACGCGGTGCTTGCGCAGCAGGTCGAGGCCGGCCGTGCCGTCGGTCGCCGACAGCACGGTGAGGCCCTCGCGCCGGAAGATCTTGGTGAGCGACTCGACGATCGAGGCCTCGTCGTCGACCACGAGCACGATGCCAGCGTCGGCGCTGGCCTTGAGCGGCTCGCTGGCCTCGTCACTCCGATCGGAGGTCGCCGAATGGCCGTCGACCTGCGCTGCCGCGAAGCGTCGAAACGGGCTCTGGCTCGGCTGGTTCCACATCGGCTTGCTTACTAACAACCTTCGGGCCAGGTTTGTTTCGTTCAAGCCATCGAATTTACTGATGATGTTCGGGCTGGGCACGCTGGGCTCCTGCCAGCCTGTCAACCACGATCCGCCCCGTTGTCAATCTGTCACGAGGGTCCGGCCGTGCGCTTGCGGGTCGGCACCGTCGCGCTGATCTTGCGCGGCAGCTTGATCGTGAACGTGGTGCCCGTGCCGATCTCGGTCTGGACCTGGATCGTCCCGCCGTGCCGCTCGACCAACTCGTGGACGATCGACAGGCCGAGCCCGGTGCCCTCACCGACGTCCTTGGTGGTGAAGAACGGATCCCAGATCCGCGGCAGCACCTCGGCGCGGATGCCCGGGCCGTTGTCGGTGATCTTCACGACCACCTCCGCGTCGTCGCCCGCGGTCTCGATCGTGATGATCGCGCCGTCGCGGTTCGCCAGCGCCTGCGCGGCGTTGGTCAGCAGGTTCATGAACACCTGGTTGATCTGCCCGGCGTGACCGTGGACGCGCCCCGGATCGCCGAACTTCTTCACGACGGTGACGTTCTGCTTGAGCACGTGCCGGAGCAGCTCGAGCGAGTCCTCGATCGACCGATCGATGTCGAAGTGCACGATGCTCTCCTCGTCGGTCCGCGAGTAGTTGTGGAGGGCGGTGACGATCGCCTTGGTCCGCTGCGCGCCGCGCTGGACGACGCGCACCATCTCGCGGACGTCCTTGGCGGCCTCGGCGCGCGTCGTCGGATCGAGGCTGTCGATCTCGCCGACCGCCTCCTCGAGCGGCCCGACCGTGTTGACGATCGCGTTGACCGGGTTGTTGATCTCGTGCGCGATGCCGGCGACGAGCTGCCCGATCGACGCGAGCTTCTCGGATCGCACGAGCTGATCCTGCGCGGTCTTCAACATGTCGAGGGTCTCGGCGAGCTCGCGGTTCTTGCGCGCGAGGTCGGCCGTGCGCATCTGGACCGCGCGCTCGAGATCCAGGTTGACCTCCTCCGTCGAGCGCAGCTTGTCGCGCAGCGCGCGACGCATCTCCTCGAGCGCGTGCGTGAGCCGCCCGATCTCGTCGCCCTCGCCGCCTGCCGCGACCGGATCGGCGAGCTCGCCGCGCGCCATCGCATCGGCGCGCTGCTCGAGCCGGCGGATCGGCGCCATGAACTGCTCGACGGTGAACGCGACGATGCCGCCGCACGCGGCGAACAGCACGAGGAAGAACACCAGCAGCTCGCGCAGCGGGCGCACCATCGACTCGCCACGACCTCGATAGCTCGGATAGAACACCGCGACCGCGCCGACGTCGAACCGCCTGTCGTGCCACGTGATCACCAGCCGATCGGCGAGCCCGGTCAGCTGGGCCGCGTGGATCGACACGACGCTGCGCTTCGCGCCGGCGATGATCGTGCGCGTGTACCACGGCACCCGCGGCGCCCCCATCGGCCCGCCGCCGGTCGCGTACGCCTCGCCCTTGTCGTCGAGGTAGTACAGCACCGCCGACGCCTCCGGCGCGTCGCCGGCGATCCGCTTGAGCGACTCGCGCACCGCGGCCGACGTCGGCGCCAGCTTGCCGCCGCCGAGGTCGGTCTGCATCTCGGAGTGCAGCCAGCGCAGGCCGAGGTCGGCCTGCCTCGACGCCGCGTCGGTCGCGAGGTTCTTGTACTGCACGAACCCCCACAGCAGCGCCATGCCGCACGCGAGCAGCACGACGCCGCCGAACGACAGCAGCAGCTTGCTGCGCAACGACAGCGACGGCGCGATGCTGCGGACCGGCACGCGATAGCGCTGCGTGAGGTGCGCGAGCAGCGGCCGCAGCACGTCGCGATGCCAGAGCTGCTCGTAGATCGCGCCCGCGATCGCGAGGATGAACATCGCGACGCCGAGCACGATGGTGTCGTCGATGTCGAACCCGAGGTGCACGCGCGCGACGAACGCGCCGACGGCGACGATCACCGTCCACACGATGATCGTGAGCAGCGCGAGCCGGTAGGGCAGCGCCTGCGCGCGTCGGAAGATCACGGCGGCCGGGACCGGGTCTTTCTTCGGATCCTTCGGATCCCTCGGATCCTTGGCGCCCTCCCCCCGCGACGCCGCGAGGTAGCGCCGGAGATCGCTCGTCATGATCCGCGCGAGCACCGCCCACGCCACGACGCCGACGAGCGTGGCCAGCGGGACGTAGGTCTCGAACTGGCGGTACTGCGGCTTGGTGATCGGCACGAAGTAGTAGGCGAACGCCGCCTGCGCGGCGAGCACGCCGCCGGCGACGATCATCGCGACGAGGGTGAACTGGCGGAAGTGCGCGTCGTCGAACCGACGCAGCGGCGAGCCGGTCGCGAACAGCCGGGTCTGGAGGTCGCTGAAGATCTTCGCCCACCACATCGCGCGC
>JAPLLF010001075.1 GCA_026387715.1 Pseudomonadota bacterium | reverse complement strand
GGGCCGCGCGCTCGTCGTGCTGGTCAAGGGCGCCGAGGTCGACCATTGTCTCGTGCTGCGCGCGACGGGTGCGCTGATCCATCACGTCGACGTGCCCAAGGTCGAGCGCTGGGCGGTGGCCGAGGAACAGGGGCACGCCTTCGCGATCGGCGTCGACGGCAAGCTGAGCCGGATCGATCTGCGCTACGGGCGGATCATCGAGACGGTCGCACCACCGATCGAGGTACGCGAGCTCGCGGTCGATTGCGACAGCCGGCACCTCGTGCTCGCCGGCAACCAGGGCAGCGCCAACGACATCCTGCACGTCGTCGTCAGCGGACTGTTTCGCGGGCGCACCGAAGCGAGCGATCCGCCGGAGGCCACGCCGACCGAGCCGGTACGCGCCATCACCGACCGCGACGACGCGGCTACCGGCGAGGTCCCGATCGTCGAGGCCGCGGAGCGCACGGTGGTCGTCGAGATCCCGCGCCTGCCCCCGCTGGCGCTCGGCCCGTTGCCGCTCGAGCGGCCCAGCCTCGAGGCCGCCGAGTCACCGTACGAGTCGGCGCGCGAGCACCTCGACGCCTTGCTCGACGTCGTCTCGTCGCGCACCGCGCTCGCCATCGCCGACGCGTGGAACAGCGGCCGGCTGAGCCCGAGCAACGCGACCGCGCGCCCCCACGAGATCGAGGTCAGCGCCCTGCTCGGCGGCAGCGGTGGGTTCGCGCCCGACCAGCTCGCGGAGATCAAGCTGCGCGTCGAGACCCGCCAGCGCGAGGCCTCGCAGCGGGCGCACGCGACCGCGGCGAGGGGCATCCCGTTGCCGTTCCCCGATCTCGCGCGCGAGGTCGGGTTCTCCGCGATCGGCGCCCAGGTCCTCCTCGTGGTCGCGGCGCCCGCGTTGCGCGGCGAGATCACGCGCCTCTACGGCGTGCTCAGCAACGATCCGCATCGCCCGGTCGTCGATCGCTACCTGGTCGAACAGATCGTCGCCGGTGGCCGCAGCGTGCTGCGCGATCAGATCGCGCGCGAGCTCGCGCCCGATGCTCCGCTCGTGCGCCATGGCCTGGTCCAGGTCGATCACGCCGCGTCGTCGTCGCTGTTCGCCCGCCTCACCGTCCCGGACGCGCTGCTCGAGCGCCTGCGCGGCCTCACGCTGGCGCGCTCCGACGACGTCTCCTCCGTCCGCACCGCCGACGACCACCTCGAAGGGCTGCTGATCGCCGATGCGGTCAAGCGAGACGTCGTGCTGGCGCTCGCCGAGGCGCGCCCGTCCACGGATCCGTTGCGGCTCGTGCTGCGCGGGCGTCGGGGGAGCGGGCGTCACACGCTGATCGCGACGATGGCCCGCCAGGTCGGTCGCGAGCTCATCGCGATCGACACCTCGCGCATGCCGCGCGCCCCCAAGGACCTCGCCGCCGCGCTGCGCATCGCGCTGTTTCGCGCGAGCGTTCACGGCGTGGTGCCCGTGGTCAGCGGTCTCGAGCAGGTCAACCTCGCCGATGCCGACCTGCGCGAGATGCTGCAGCAGGTCCTGCGCGCGCATCCCGCCGCCATCATCGTGCGCACCACCCCCGAGGGCACGCTGCCGCTCGATCCCGGGTTCACCTCGATCACGTTGCCGCCGTTGTCCGAGACCGAGCGCGCGGGCGCTTGGTTGGCGCTGCTCGGGACCGCGGGGTTGCGCGCGGACGTCGACGCCCTCGCCGCGCGCTACCGGATCGGGCCCGGCGTGATCAAGCGGGTGATCGAGCGGGTTGCCGGGCGAAGCGAGCTGCCGGCCGACGTGACCGCGTTGCTCGACGAACAGATCCGCCAGCACGTCGCGACGCGGCTCGATCACGTCGCGAACCGCGTGGGCCGGCTGGCCGGCTGGGAGGATGTCGCCCTGCCCGACGAGATGCTCGACAGCCTTCGCGAGTTCATCGCGCGCTCGCGGTACCGCCGGACGGTCTACGAGCACTGGGGCTACGACAGGAAGATGACCACGTCGCGCGGCCTCACCGCGATGTTCTACGGCGCTCCCGGCACCGGCAAGACGATGGTCGCCGGCGTGATCGCGCGCGAGCTCGGGCTCGACATGTACCGCGTCGATCTCGCCCGCGTGGTCTCGAAGTGGGTCGGCGAGACCGAGAAGAACCTCGCCGAGGTTTTCGATGCGGCCGAGGACGGCCAGGTGCTGATCCTGTTCGACGAGGCCGACTCGTTGTTCGCGAAGCGGACCGACGTCAAGTCGTCCAACGATCGCTACGCGAACCTCGAGGTCAACTACCTGCTCCAGCGCCTCGACTCGTTCGAGGGCATCGCGATCCTGACCTCGAACCTCGACGGCGCCATCGACCCCGCCTTCAAGCGCCGGCTCTCGCTGCGCCTGCAGTTCCCGTTTCCCGACGAGGAAGTTCGCCTGCGCCTGTGGGCCACCCACGTCACGCCGCAGACCCCCACCGACGGCGACTTCGATTTCGGCGAGCTCGCGCGCAAGTTCCCGCTGTCGGGCGGCTACATCCGCAACTGCGCCGTTCGCGCCGCATTCCTCGCGGCCCACGAAGGCATCCCGCTCGCGCAGAAGCACCTGCTCCGCGCGATCCACCTCGAGTACCGCGAGCTCGGCAAGCTTTCGACCTCGAGCCGCATGGAGTGAGCGCTGTTAGGTCGCGTGCAGCGTGATGTTGCACGCGATGCTGATGCGCGGCCGCGCGCCGCGGTGCGCGTGCACGTAGTGCTGCAACCAGCCCGGGAACAACACCAACACGCCGGTGCGCGGCGTGACCTCGAAGGTCGGCGGAAACAGCTCGAGGCCTGGGATGTCGCGCCCGCTGCTGCGTCGCGGATCGAGCAGCGTGAGCCGGCCCGCCGGCGCGGACGCACCCTCGCTGGCATCGACGTAGTACACGGCGGACCAGTGCACGTCGCCGTGATCGTGAGGCGCGACGTAGTCGCCCTCGCGCATGACCATGGCCCACGCGGTCAGGGCGTAGCGGAACCGGGGCACCTCGGTCACGCCGGCCTCGCCGGCCAGCGCGGCGAGCAGGTGCGTGGTCTCGTCGACGATCGCGCGCAGGAGGGTCTGGACCGCGGGATCCGCGCGCGCGGCGAGATCCGGCGGCGAGTGCCAGCCGCCGACGTTGGAGCGCTGCCAGCTCGGCACGTCGGTCGCCTCGGCGAGCAGCCGCGCCGCGAGGGCCGCGTTGACCTCGGCCATCCCCGGCAGGTCGACGATCACGACCGGGGTCGAAAACAGATCGAGCCCGAGCGGCGCCATCTCAGAGCGTCGTGCCGATCAGATAGCGCGTCGCCGAGGCATACGCGCGCTCGAACAGCGCCGGGAATCGCTGCTGCATCAGCGACCGCCCCGCCACCGCCTCGGCGAACACGTCGCGGGCCAGCGCGAACTCGCCCAGGCGCGCGCCATCCGGCAGCGCGTGGATCGCACACACCGGGTTGCCGTCGTCGAAGCGCTCGAAGCACAGCTCGAACGGGCCATACGCCATCAGCGCCGGCAGGTTGCGCCGGATGGTCAACAGCTTGGCGATCTCGAGCAGGTTCGTGTCGAGTCCGGCCCACACCGCGCGGACGGCCTCGGTGAGCATGTGCTGCCCGAACACCAGGCGTGGGCGCACGCCGTGCAGTCGGTCGCCGACCAGCGGCGCGGCCATGACGATCTCGTGTACGACCGTGGCCTCGACCGCGGGCTCGAGGGTCGTGTACTCGCGACGATCCGTCAGCGGGTGCATCACGATCCACAGCCGCCGGACGTGGCTGACGAACAGCATCGGATGCTCGGGACGAAACTCGAAAGCGCAGGCGGTGCACGCTCGGAGCTCGAACGTCCCGTCGAGGATCGCATCGACCTGCGCCGGGATCGTGTCGGCATCGAGACTCGAGAACACCGCCGATGACCACGCCGCCTGGCAGCGCGGGCACATCCCGGTCCCGGGGCCAAGCTGACTCATCGGGATCCCGGCACGTCGCTGTAGTACTTCAACGACGGGGTCGCGCGGTCGGTGGCGAACCGGACGCCGGTGAAGGTCAACTGCTTGGTGCCGCCGAGCCGCATCGTCCGACGGGCATCTTCGATCACCGCGTCGCGGTCGGCTGCCGGGACCCAGCTCGCGGCGAGCTCGGGCGTCAGGTCGGGATAGTCGATCTTGAAGTTGCGGGACACGCCATCCTCCGAACAGCTCATCGAGACGAACAACGTCGTATCATCGGGCCCGACGCAACGCTCGTGACTGGCACGCCAGGCCTCGACGACGTCCGGCTGGAAGCCGAACAGCTCGAACACCTGGGCGATGCGAGCGGTCACCGTCGCGCGGGTCTCGACGGTCACCCACTGGGAGAAGTACAGCTTGTGGTGGACCGGGTGCGACGGCCGAAATGCCGCCGCCACGAAGTGGATCGTGTCCTTCGCGAGCGCCGCGGCCATCGCGTTCACGCGTTCGTGGATGGCGACCGGCAGCCCCCACGCGGTCAGGTGCGCGAGGACCTCTGCGATCGGCGGACGCCGCCGAAAGTAGATCGCGGCGAGCGGCTCGAAGCCGTGCGCCGCGCGGTGCCACTCGGCCTTGAAGAAGCCGAGCTTGTGCTCGAACCAGGTCGCCATCGCCTGATGACGCGCGCTGGCATCGGCGGACATCCCGAGGATCTGGAGCGCGATCCGCACTCGCTCGGTGAACTCGCGACCTTCGCCGTGGGTCATGAAGCCCACCGGCACCATCGCGGGCCCGGCGATCAGCTCCGCGTAGGTGTCGAGATCGGCGGCGAACAGATCGGTCAACGTGACCGGCGTCGGACTGTCCTCGGACGTCAGGCGTGCCGTGAGGGCGGCACGGACGCGCGTGCGACCCGCGCTCATCTGATGATCACTTCTTGGTCTTCGTCAGCGTGGCGGACTTGTCCGCCTTGAAGGCGACGTGATGCTCGACCCAGTTCGCGGGACCACCCCCGGCCCCACCCGGCCCGGCGGCCTTGTAGTCGGTGAAGAACACGAGCTCGCCCGAGCCGTCCGGCTTGAGGGTCATCATGGGCGGGGCCAGGCCCAGGTCGCGGTTCTTGATGAACGTGAACCCGTAACCGTAGGACCACGTGAGGAGCTCCGCGAGGCGGCGCGCGAGCTCGGCGTCGGTCTCCTTGCGGCTGTTGGTCCAGACGCCCACCTCCGCGAGGAGCAGGCCGAGGTGTTGCTCGCCCGTGACGATGGTGCCGTCCGCGGTCGCCCAGCCGCGGATCTCGCGCTGGGGATTGTCCTTGCCAGCGACGGCGTAAGCCCACACGCCACCCACGCTCTGTGGCTTCGAGGCGGCATCCGCCGCATCCTCGGCGCCACCTTGGACGTCGGCCGCGGGGACCGCGAGGATCGTGGCAGCGTACTCGCGGAACTTGAGGGTCGGCTTGAAGGTGCTCATGGGTAACTTGGTCGAGGTGGGTTTCGTGGGGGTGGGTTTCTGATCCGGGACCGGCGTGGGCTTGGACGATTTCGGCTCGGCCTGCGCCAACCCATCATCGGACTGCTTGCCGCCACACGCGACCAGGATCGCGATCAACAGGAGGTGCTTCATCGATCACATGCCCGGGTTGCCGGATGAGCGACCCGTGCTGGCACCACCGCCGCGCGCACCCAACTCGGGCCCCGTCGACGGAGCGGGCGTGCCACCCGGACCGGTCGCCGCGCCGGTACCCGCGGGCGCGAGGCCGCGGTTATGGACGTGGTCCCGGATCCACTGGCGCTGACTCGTGCTCCGGATCAGCCGACCGTAGTCGGCATCGGGGACCGCCGGCGTCTTGCCGGCCTCCTCGTAGAACACGGTGTACGCCTCGGCGAAGAACTCGGTCGGCGCATACAGGCCATAGTCGGCGACGCGCTGGCTGACCACGGACTCGTTGTGACTCTGGAAGCGCTTGTACCAGCGGCTGATCGAGAACCGCTTGCCACCCGCGGCGTACAGCCCGGTCGGGTCGGTCCAGAAGTTATCGCCGAGCGCCAAGCACTTCTCCGCGGCGACGATCACCGGCACCGCCTTGGCGAGGTTGACGCGGACCACGTGCGCGAGCGGCAGTGCGGTCAACGTGCCCTTCTGGTTCATCGTGTGATCGACGATGGTCGCCTTGATGGTCGCCTTGTCGGTCGCGCTGAGCGTGGTGCCATCGTTCGGCGTCCACGCCGACGCGCCCATCGCGAGCGCCCAGGTGTCGAACCCGGCGTCGCCGGAGCCGAGCCACCAGTCACCGAGCGCATAGAAGGCCTTGGTGTCGACGCCACCGCCATCGAGCGAGTGCGCGATCTCGTGACGGACCGTCGCGGCCAACCAGTTGACCATTCGCGTCCCGGAGCCGTCGTCGGGCATCAAGGTGTCACCGACGGAATGGGCGTGGGTGAGCGCGGTGTCGATCGTGTACGTGTTGCCGGTGATCGCGGTGATGCGAAACAGGTCGCGGTTGGGCCCCGTGCGGTCGAGGGCCAGCTGGTCGCCGACGGCGAACCGGCCGCCCTCGGTGACGACGAGCGTGGTGGCGTGGAGCGCCGCGTTGGCGGTGAGCGACGTGCTGTAGCCGGTGGGATTCGCGCTGGTGGTCGACGCGTTCGAGCCGACCGAGAAGTTGCCACCGAGGTACGCCGCCCGATTGATCAGCGCGGGGTCGTTGGTCAGCGACAGCCTGTTCCACACGCCGGTCCGCGCGTCCTGGTTCGGGATCGCCTTGAGCTCGTTGTGGATCGCCTGCAAGGTCGCCACCGGCCAGTTCCGCGCCGCGACGGCCGGGCTCGGCGCTCCATTGTCGCCACCGCTGGTGGTCGCCGCCGCGGCAGCAGCCGAGGTGACCTGCACGTGCCAGTACGCGTGGAACGCGCGCTGGACGCGAATCGCATCGAGGCCCGCGACGATCACGCCGTCGAGCAACGTGCGCTGCTGGGGGATCGACCCGTACTCCTCGAGACGGGTATCGAGCAGGGTATCGTCGTTGGTGACGATGACCGTGAACGCCGCATCGGCCGTGCCACCGCCAGGGAAGATCCGCTTGGCGATCCGTGCGCGCATGCCCGCGAAGTTCTCGGCATCGAGCTTGGCCAGCAGCGACGCGTTGGAGAGCAGCGCAGTCACCTGATCGATCGGTGCGTTCTGGATTGACGAATAGATGTACTGCTCGTCGTTCGACCACCCGCTCATCGCGTACTCGAGCTTGCGCGCGAGCGGCACCTGCATGCGGTCGAGTACCGTCTTGAGGAACGCGGATCCGAGCGTGTCGATCAACTCGTTGACCAGCGCGGTGTCCCCGCCGGCCGAGGCCAGCTCGACCGGCGTCGCGCGCTCGAGCGAACGCGTGATGTAGGCGTGATTGTTGGTCAGCCAGCCATCGATCGCGAGCCGGAGCTTGGCCGCGAGCGGCGCGTTGATGAGGTCGAGCACACGCGCCATGTCGCTCTGCGACAGGTCATCGCGCAGGTCGGCGAGCAGCTGAGCGTCGAACACGACCGACTGGAGCTCCGGCACGCTCGCGTCGAACTGCAGCGCCTTGTGCTGGACGCTGGCGCCACCACCACCACCGGCCGGCGCCATCTGGGAGAGCAGCCCCTCGGCGCTCTTGCCCTGAACCACGGCATCGGCCACCGAGTCCGCGTGGCTCTCGTAGGAATCCCCGACCTCGCCGACCCCACCCTTGAGCTGGACGCCGGCGCGCTGCTGGACGACGTGCGCCGCCTCGTGAGCCGCGGTGTGCAGCGAAGGGCTGCCGCCGAACGCGACGTCGTTCCCGGTCGCATAGGCCTCCGCGCCCATCGAGTTCGCGGCCTCGGCCGCGGCACCTCCGGTGTGCGCCTGGATCCCGGACACGTCGTGCGCACCGAAAGCGTGCTGGATCTGGTCGAGGAACGGCAGCTCGCCACCAGCTCCAGCAACACCCGCCTGGGCCATGTCGTGGAGGCTGGCCTGCTCCTTCTTGCGCTTGGTCTTCATCTGGACCGGCCCGCCAACCACCGAGCTCTTACCCTCGGCACCGCCGCTGAACCCACCGGCCGAGACCGCCCCTTCTCCGAAGGAACCGTCGGACTTCGCCTGTACCGGCGCGCCCATGCCGAACGCGCTCATCAGGCCGGCATCGGCATTCCATGCGCCTGCTCCCTCCTTGAGCTGTACTGGTTCGTCGAAGCTTGCGACCATCTGTATTGGCGCAGCCGCGTCTTCGACGAACTGGACAGCGTCCCCGCCCGCCTTGTCTCCCGCCCTGAGTTGCACATCCTGGTCGTCTTCTTGTTTGAGCTGGATGCGGTCCATGACCCCACATCATACGCCAACCCGTACCCCACCTTCCCGCGAAAACCGGACGTTCCGGCTTGCAATCGACCCGTCGATGGGTCGGAGAAAGCAATGTCTGGACCACGACAGCGCACGTCGAAATGACGCATCTCGGAGACGTTCCCCGCGCTCCGCGAGCTCACGATCTGGGGCTGCGAGTTCTCGCTCGGCGACGCGCTCGTCCTTGCCGGCGCTGCGCAAGGGATCCGTCGACGGCGCCACGCTGGCTGCGATCCAAGACTCGACGGTCCGCTAGATCAGGTCGAGCTCGGCGCCCTCCATGATCTGACGGACCGCCGTGAGCCGGGGCGCCACGACGACGTGGACGAGGTCGCTGCCGAGCTCGTAGACGAGCACGGTCTCGTTCGCGCCCTCGATCCGGGTCGGCTGGCCGACCACGTTCACGATCTCGTCGATCGCCATGCCGGTGCGGAGCCGCTTGAACCGCGGTCGCCAGGCCTCGACCTGCGCGCCACCAAACGTGACCGCCCCGACGACGACCTGATCGCTCGGCCGGTCGAGGCGCAGCGTCAGGGTCTGGCGCTCCTCGTTCGCGCGGCCGAAGTTCAGGATGACCTGGACGATCACGGTGCACGCGCCCGCGATGGCCTGCTGGTGCGAGCCGTAGTAGTGCGCCTTGACCGTGTACACGCCGGCCTCGGCCTTGCGGCGCACGTACTCCTCCGGACCGTAGCCCTGGCGGAAGTCGCGCGACACGAGCCCGCCGCCGCTGGACAGGTTGTCGCCGTAGTACGCGTGCTCGCCGTTTGGCTCGAACACGTGGAGATCGACGTCGGTCAGATCGAGATCCCACGACATGCTGATCCGCAGATCGAGATCGAGCAACCGCACGAGCCGCGGGTCGATCCGCGCGGGTGTCGCGAGGCCGCGCCCCCGGGCCTTCGCGATGAGCCGGTTGAGCTCCATCAACGCGATCACCTCGATCTCGGGGAACCGCTCCCACGCCTGCTCGATCACGTCGTACAACAAATTCATCGCGCGCAGCACGTCGTCCGCACGCTGCGTCGCTTCCCAGCGCTCGCCGAGCGCGAGCGCGAGGTCGCGGTGCGACTGCGGCTCGTCGTCGCGCATGCGGCGAACGCGCTCGAACACGTCGATCGCGCCGTCGAGCTCGCCCGCGGCCTGCA
>JAPLLF010001076.1 GCA_026387715.1 Pseudomonadota bacterium | reverse complement strand
CTTCAAGATCCCTGCGGTGAGCCCTACAACGGCTGCTTGACACGGTCGATGACCACGGCCACCGCCTCAGAGCAAAAGTGTTCGACCGTCTGCGCCAAACGCTTGCAGTGCGCCGGGGTGGCAGCCACTGCTGCAGCGACGGGGGCGTGTCTCAGCGATTGTGTCGCCAAGCTCCAAGTGGGCGCTCCCGACGAGCTCACCGGCGATGACGTTCAAGGCACAGGTGTCGCTCACGCCGTCGTGACCTCTCGTCCGTCGATCAAGGAGCTCGAGAAGCGGCTCCACGACGAGCCCGACAACATCGGCCTGCGCGTCACCGTCGCCGGGGCGCTGCACGAGGCCGGTCGCAAGGTCGAGGCGGTCGAGCTGTACCGCTCGGTCGCGTTCGCCTATCGCGATCAAGGTCGCTCGTTGCAGGCGATCGCGGTCTGCAAGAGCCTGCTCGCCATCGCGCCGGAGGACCTGGGCTGCAAGGCGTTGCTGGCCCAGCTCAACAACCCAGCGCCCGCGCCGGCGATGCCGCGCGAGGAGCTGCCGTCGGTGCCACCGGCATCCGAGCCCGAGCCCCCACGTCGGCCGGAGGTGTTGCTGACGCGCCTGTCGAGCTCGATCGACGAGACGCCGCTGCCCGGCGCGTTGCCCTATCACGTGGCCGATCCAACCGCGTCGATGATCCGGATCTCGCCCTCGGAAGCGGAGGTGTCCGAGGCGGACCTGCCGGATCTCCCCGATCCGCTGGACCTGACGCCGGAGCCGCGGACCGAGCCGGGCGAGAACCGTCAGGTCCTCACCCGACCGTCGCTCGTCTCCCGCGCGGTGCGCCCGTCCACCGACACCTTCACGGAGACCGAGCCGATCCTGCTCGCCACGCCCGATCCCGATCACCCCGAGCCGCTCACCACGCGGATCGCGCGGATCTCGGACGCCGAGGACGATCCGGACGCTCCGCCGCGCCTCGGCGCGGTGCCGAGCCAACCGATCCATCACGAGACGATGAACGAGAGCGACACTATCGAGGACGAGCAGACGCGCCCGCTCGACACCTCGACGCGGCGCACCGCGATCGATCCGTTCTCGACGACGTTCTTCTCGCACTTGCCGGTCGATCGGCGGGCGGCCGCGCTCTCGCGCTTTCACCGTCGGACGCTGCGCGCGGGCGAGGCCGTGATCACGCGCGGCGCGGTCGGACATCCGTTCGTCCTCGTGTTGCGCGGCGAGCTCGCGATCGCGATCCAGTCGCAGCAGCGTCGAACCGCGGTCATGATCGGCCCCGGCGACTACGCCGGGGAGGACGCGCTGCTGGCGCGGGCCCCGAGCGCGTTGTCGACCGGCGTCGCGACCACCGAGGCGAGCGTGCTGCTGCTGTTGCCGGCCGACTTCTACGAGATCGTCGGCGCGTTCCCGGCGCTGTGGGCCGAGCTCAAGGCGACCGCGGCGCTCCGCGCGTAGCGCCGACGGCTGATCGTCACGGGCGCTTGGTGCGCAGGATCTTCTCGAGGCTCATGCCCGCGGCGCGCGCGGCGAGCGCGAGTTGATCGTCGAACGTGTGGGTGAGGCGATGCTCGCCGAACAACACGCCGACGACGCGCTCGCGGATCGTGATCGGCACGAGCAAGATCTCGGGTGGCGACGCACCGAGCACGCTGGACAGGAACTGGCGGCTCGCGTCGTCGTGCATCGGGCCGCGATAGGGCAGGCGCGTCCCGACCACGTCCTGGAGCGTCGACGGACGATCGAGCCGGAGCGCCGCGATCGGCATCGCCGTCGGCCTCGGCACCATCTGGAACAGCTGCAGCTCGCCACCCTTGACGGTGAAGAAGCCGGCGCGCTGATGCGACGACGCGAGGTGGTCGATCAGGAGCCGGATGATGCCGTCGCGATCGGTCGCGGCCTCCAGGTCACGGAGCAGCTCGATCGCACGGGACGTCGCCTCCTCGAGGGCGCGCACGAGCGTCGGGCCCGCGACGGCGGGTGTGCCGCGCGCGGGTTCTGGAGGCGCTGGTGGCGTGATGATGAGCGGCGCGGCGTCGACATCCGGCATGGGGATGCGCCCCGGGCCGGTGCCGTCCTCGCCGCCGGGAATCGCGCCGAGCAGCGGCGGCGGGATGGTGGTCCCAGGGGGGCCCCAGCCGTCGTCGACCGGATCGTAGTCGATGCGTCGCGTGACCTGGCCCTCGGGCACCGCGGCGTCGATCTCGACCTCGGACATCACGTTCGTCGGACCGCCGACGGCGTCGTCGTCGTCGTCATCGTCGTCATCGTCGTCATCGTCGTCGTCGTCGTCGTCGTCGTCATCGTCGTCATCGTCCGCGACCGGCGTCAGATTCGGCGACGTCGCGTCGACGGCGGTGGGTGGGGCGGCGAGGATGTGCGGGTTCGTGTCGTCCGACGGTGGAGGCGGCGGTGCGGCGCGCTGCTCGACATGCGTCACGTCTGGCTCGGTCGGCGGTTTCTTCTTCGACGCTTCGGTCGGCCGATCGTCGAAGTCACCCGGCACGCCATCCGACGAGGTGTCGCGATGGATACGGGTGACGGCCGCGTTCGGCGCGATGCCCATCTGGGTGCGCTTCTCGACGCGTGGCACGCGCACCTTCGGCGTCGCGAGCTCGACGATCTCATCATCATCGTCGTCGGTGCTGCCGCTCGCGTCGTTCGTGGCGTTCGGCACGGCGGGCGTGGCGTTCGCGGTGACATCACCGTGATCGCTCGGTCGGCGGCGCTCGAGGAGGATCGGTTGCGATTCGATGTCCTGGAGCTCGGAGGCCGGGATCGCGGCCGTGATGTCCTCGTCCACCTCGATCGTCGATTCGGGCGGACGTGCCCCACGATGCACGACACCGACGCCAGCCAAGATCTCGCCGGTCTTGTCCTGGAGCTCCGGCGGCGAGAACCCCATGTCGATCATGATGCTCGGCTGCTCGTCGCGTGCGTCGGCCGGCAGGTCGCGTGGGCGCGCCTCCACTTCGCCGGCACGGGCGTACAGCTCGGGCGGATCCTCCTTGACGATGCGCTGCTTGCGCTTGGGAGGTGGCGGCGCGAGGTCGGCGTCGATCTCGATGGTCGACTCCTCCTCGACCATCGTGATGATCGGGCCGGACTCGTCCTCGAGCGCCGGCTTGATCGATTGCGCGCGCGGCATCGGTACGCGGATCTCACCCGAGGCGGTCTTCGCGCGCATCGGCATCGGCATCACGGTGCCGTCCGCGGGCGTCGCGTCCACGTCGACGACCTCACCGTTCGGATGCCGGAGGCCGGGCTCGGTCATCGGCGGGATCGCGCGCCGGCGCGTCGCCTCGATCTTGCTGGTCAGGCCCTTCGCGCGGGTCGGCGAGGGGGCTTCGCCGGTGTTCCCGGCTTCGGCGGCGGTCTTCCCGGCTTCGCCGGAGATCTTCCCGGCTTCGCCGGCGATCGGCACGGTCTGCGCGGAGCCCGTCGGCTGAAGGAGCTTCTGGCCGAGCGGTGTGACGTGTCCATGGTAATGCGCGAGGCACCACGCGATCTGCATCTGGGTCGCGACCGCCCGGATGACGTACGCGCCGGTGAAGAACGCGATCTCGTCGACCGCGTGGCGATCCGAGGGGTCGCTCATCGCGACGGTGAGGTTGTTGTCGGCGTCCATCGACACCGGAATGACGCGGAGCTCGACCGCCATGTCGGTCGGGATCGCGACCACCACCTTCGGCGCCAGCCGCGCGAGGCTGTTCGGGTTCACCTTCGGGACGAGCAGGCGCGTGCAGTAGAACTCGGTGAGCACGTCGTCGTTGATCGCGCCCGCGCTGACGAGCGCTTCCCCGAGCGTGCCGCCGAACTTCTGGACATGTACGCGTGCGTCCTCGAGCGCGTTGGCTGAAACCAACCCGGACCGTACGAGAAGCGCGCCGGCATCGTCTGCCAATCGTGATACTGACCGGAGTGTCGACCCGGTTCCCGGCGGCGATCATGCGAAGGATCTACCTGGACTTCAACGCGACGGCGCCGCTTTCGGCGGTGGCACGTGAGGCCATGGTCGCTGCCCTGGACGTCCTGGGCAATCCGTCGTCGATTCATGCCGAGGGCCGGGCCGCCCGGCACCTGGTCGAGGTGGCCCGGGACCAGGTGGCTGCGCTCGCGGGAGTGGGGCGCGAGCAGGTGGTGTTCACCAGCGGCGGCACCGAGGCGAATCGCCTGGGGATCGAGCTGCTCGCCGATGGTCGGACCGGAATCGGCGTCACCACCGCGCTGGAGCACCCCTCCGTGCGTGGCGTGATCGCGGCGCTGGGTGGTCGCGAGCTCGGGATGGTCCGCCTCGACGAGCCGGTGATCGACCTCGAGCCCCTGGCGGTCGGGGAGGTCTTCGCCGTCGCGGCGGTCAATCACGAGCTGGGCACGCTGGGCTCCTCGACCGCGGGGGATCTGGCCGGGACGATCGCGGCAGTGCGCGCCCGTGGTGGGCGCGTGCACCTCGACGCGGTCCAGGCGGCAGGGCGATGCCCGCTCGCCGCCCTCGTGGCCCTGGCCGACACCGTCGCGATCAGCGCGCACAAGCTCGGGGGGCCCGCCGGCGTCGGCGCCCTCATTCTCCAGGACGCCGATCGGGTGCCGCGGCTCGAGCTCGGCCATCAGGAGCGCGGCCGACGCGCTGGCACGGAGAACGTCGTCGGTATCGCGGGCTTCGGAGCCGCCGCCGCCCACGCCGATCCGGGCACCTGGACCGCGGTCGCAGCCCTGGGCGATCGCCTCGAGCAGGGCCTGCTCGCGCTCGACGGCGTGCGCATCCACGGCGGGCGCGTGCCCCGGGTCGGGGGCACGATCAACGCGGGCTTCTCGGGTGCGCGGGGCCACGCGCTCGTGATCGCGCTCGATCTCGCCGGCATCGCGGCGTCGACCGGCGCGGCGTGCGCCTCCGGTTCGGTCGCGCCGTCGCCGGTGATCGTCGCGCTCGGGCACCGCCCTGATCGCGCCGTCGAGGCGGTCCGGTTCTCGCTGGGCCGCTCGACGACGACCGACGAGATCGACGCCGTCCTGGCCACGCTCCCGGCGGTCCTCCAGCGAGCCCGCGCGCATCGCTGAGCCGTGCCTTGATTCGCACGTTCGGGCGGGGTATTGCGTCGGCATGCGTGACGTCGTCATCGTTGGTGCAGCCCGAACTCCCATCGGCAGCTTCCTCGGCTCCCTCGCGTCGGTCACGGCGCCCAAGCTCGGCGCGGTCGCCATCAAGGCCGCGCTCGAACGCGCTGGCGTCGCGCCGGCCGACGTCGGCCTCGTCCACATGGGCATGGTCCTCCAGGCAGGCGCCGGCCAGGCTCCCGCGCGTCAGGCGGCGC